>NZ_RCOD01000068.1:0-56890 GCF_004307505.1 Pseudomonas sp. Sample_11 | reverse complement strand
AATTCCGAAACCCCAATTGCGAAAGCAGTTGGGGTTTTGTTTTGCCTGCGAGAAATGTGTCCGCTTGATTTCTATGCAACAGCCCGGGGCATGGCTATTATGCGGGCCTCATTGTGAGGCGATACCTGCATGCTGACGTTGTTGAATCTACTGAAGGATGGACGATTCCATTCCGGACAGGACCTGGGCGTTGCCCTGGGAATAAGCCGAAGTGCTGTATGGAAGCAGCTACAACAGCTTGAAGCTGAACTTGGCCTGTCGATCCATAAAGTTCGCGGTCGCGGATATCAATTGTCGACGCCTCTGGCGCTCCTTGATCCTCTTGAAATAACCAGGAAGATGCCTCAATGGCCGGTGCGTGTGTTCGACTCTGTTGACTCGACAAATGCCGAAGCTCTGCGCTCTATCAGTGATGGCGCCGCTGCGCCGTTTTTGGTGCTCGCGGAGCGACAATTGGCAGGCCGTGGTCGTCGAGGTCGTAAGTGGGTAAGCCCATTTGCAGAAAATCTTTATTACAGCCTTGTACTCCGCATCGAAGGCGGCATGCGTCAGCTTGAGGGATTGAGCCTTGTTGTTGGCTTGGCGGTGATGCAGGCCTTGCGAAACACCGGTGTGCCCAATGCCGGTTTGAAGTGGCCCAATGATGTTTTGGTGGGTAACAAGAAAATAGCTGGCATTCTGCTCGAACTCGTCGGCGATCCGGCGGATGTGTGTCATGTTGTATTGGGTATAGGAATCAACGTGAATATGCAGGTTGCCGATGAGGTCGACCAGCAATGGACTTCTATAAAACTGGAGTCAGGCAAAGCCTGCGATCGCAATGCTCTGGTGGTTGAATTGAGTAATCAACTCAAGACTTATATCCATAAACACCAGCTCAACGGGTTCGCAAGTCTGCAGGCAGAATGGGCGGAAAATCATCTGTGGCAGGGGCGTTCCGTGTCATTGATCGCGGGTAACAGCCGTATCCATGGAATAGTGCTCGGGATTGATAACCAAGGCGGGTTGCGCTTGATTGTAGATGGTGTTGAAAAGGCCTTTAGTGGCGGAGAGCTCAGCCTGAGGTTGCGTGATGATTCTTGAGCTTGACTGCGGCAATAGCTTTATAAAATGGCGCGTGCTGGATGCGTCGGCGAGCGAGCTGGTCTCGGAAGGAGTTGTGGATTCCAATCAGGCTTTGCTTGAGAGCCTACGCATCATAAAGTCACTCTCGCTGCGCAAGTGTCGTTTGGTAAGCGTCAGGACCAACGAGGAAACCAGCGCTTTAACCGAAATGCTTGAGCGCGAGTTCAGTATTCCTATCGTGTGTGCGAAGCCCGCTCGCGAGATGTCTGGTGTTCGAAACGGCTACGAAGACTATGAGCGTCTGGGGCTTGATCGCTGGCTGGCGATGCTTGGCGGCTTTCACCTGGCTGCCGGGAGTGCTTGTCTGGTTCTCGACTTCGGTACCGCGGTTACTGCCGATTTTGTCGGGCCTGACGGTGAGCATCTCGGTGGGTTCATTTGTCCAGGCATGCCTTTGATGCGAAACCAGCTTCGCACCCATACCCGTAAAATTCGTTATGGTGATGAGGCGGCAGAGCGCGCCCTTTCCAGTCATGTCCCGGGGCGTACCACCGTGGAAGCGGTGGAGCGGGGTTGTTCTTTGATGCTGAGGGGCTTTGTTCTCACTCAATTAGAGCTGGCTCGAGCGTACTGGGGAGAGCAATTCACCGTCTTTATTACGGGAGGGGATGCCGAGTTGGTTAAAGGCGTCGCGCCTGACGCCAGGGTTGTGCCCGACCTGGTTTTTGTCGGCTTGGCGATGGCGTGTCCCTTGTCCTGAGGTTTATATGCGTTGGTTGTTCCTGCTCCTAGTGGTTCTCAATGTTTTTTACTATGTCTGGCATCAGCAGGAAGCGCCCTTGCGAGCCAAAGATGTAACGCCCCTTAGTCTGTATCGCGGTGCGCAGCAGGATATCCGTCTACTGAGCGAAACTGCTGGTGAAAGCGGGAGAGGGCAGGTGGTGCCGCGTCAGCAGTGTCTTTTCCTTGGTGGATTTTCTGAAGAGGATTCAATTGCCAGGTTGCAACAGCGCCTGGTGGCGATGAAGGTCAATGCTCAATCCGTGCCGAAAGCTGCTGCAGGAAGCGGTTACTGGCTTGCAGTTGCGCCGGATGGCCAGCCGTTGTTGGGCGAACAGCAGTTGCAAAACCTTTCCAAGGAATTCAATGGGTTAAAACATAAAATAATGCTGTGCGAAGGGGTTGCACCTGCTCAATAGTTTGCATAGAATGGCGCCCGCTCCACAGCGAACACCTTAAACGGGATTCGAAGTGAAGCGTGTCAACGCAGCTAACCTCAGGTTTTTAAATGAGAAAATGCTTGACAGGGGTTTGGCATGATATAGAATGCCGGCCTGATTAGGAGGGGTTCCCGAGCGGCCAAAGGGATCAGACTGTAAATCTGACGTCTACGACTTCGAAGGTTCGAATCCTTCTCCCTCCACCAGATTTAAGCGTGAGCTGCAGGCTCCGCGGGTATAGTTTAGTGGTAGAACCTCAGCCTTCCAAGCTGATGATGCGGGTTCGATTCCCGCTACCCGCTCCAAGTTTGCAGGTTGTGCAAAAGGGTTTTGCTCTTGTAGCTCAGTTGGTAGAGCACACCCTTGGTAAGGGTGAGGTCAGCGGTTCAAATCCGCTCAAGAGCTCCATATAACAAGGCAGATATGAAAATATCTGCCTTTGTTTTAATGGTTGATATTGTTTGTCTAATTTCTTCTGTAGAGGGTGATATCGATGGCTAAGGAAAAATTTGATCGTTCCCTGCCCCACGTCAACGTTGGCACCATTGGTCACGTTGACCACGGTAAAACCACTCTGACTGCTGCTCTGACTCGCGTCTGCTCCGAAGTTTTCGGTTCGGCCGTCGTTGAATTCGACAAGATCGACAGCGCACCAGAAGAAAAAGCTCGCGGTATCACCATCAACACCGCGCACGTTGAGTACAACTCGAAGATCCGTCACTACGCTCACGTTGACTGCCCAGGTCACGCTGACTACGTGAAGAACATGATCACCGGTGCTGCCCAGATGGACGGCGCGATCCTGGTTTGCTCGGCCGCTGATGGTCCGATGCCACAAACCCGTGAGCACATCCTGCTGTCCCGTCAGGTAGGCGTTCCGTACATCGTGGTCTTCCTGAACAAGGCTGACCTGGTAGACGACGCTGAGCTGCTGGAACTGGTTGAGATGGAAGTTCGTGACCTGCTGTCGACCTACGACTTCCCAGGCGACGACACTCCGATCATCATCGGTTCGGCTCGTATGGCGCTGGAAGGCAAAGACGACAACGAAATGGGCACCACTGCCGTTCGTAAACTGGTTGAAACTCTGGATACCTACATCCCAGAACCAGTTCGTATGATCGACAAGCCATTCCTGATGCCAATCGAAGACGTGTTCTCGATCTCGGGTCGCGGTACTGTTGTGACTGGTCGTATCGAGCGCGGTATCGTTCGCGTTCAGGATGCTCTGGAAATCGTTGGTCTGCGTGACACCACCACCACCACCTGCACCGGTGTTGAGATGTTCCGCAAGCTGCTCGACGAAGGTCGTGCTGGCGAGAACTGCGGCGTTCTGCTGCGTGGTACCAAGCGTGACGACGTTGAGCGTGGCCAGGTTCTGGTCAAGCCAGGTTCGGTCAAGCCGCACACCAAGTTCACCGCAGAAGTTTACGTTCTGAGCAAGGAAGAAGGCGGTCGTCACACTCCGTTCTTCAAAGGCTACCGTCCACAGTTCTACTTCCGTACTACTGACGTGACTGGTAACTGCGAGCTGCCAGAAGGCGTTGAAATGGTAATGCCAGGTGACAACATTCAGATGACTGTTACCCTGATCAAAACCATCGCGATGGAAGACGGTCTGCGTTTCGCTATCCGTGAAGGCGGTCGTACCGTCGGCGCTGGCGTCGTAGCCAAAATCATCGAATAAGCGGTTGTAATGTATTTTTCGGGCCGGCATAATGGTCGGCCTGATTTTGTTTTAGGTCAGTAGCTCAATTGGCAGAGCGACGGTCTCCAAAACCGTAGGTTGGGGGTTCGATTCCCTCCTGACCTGCCAGATTCACTCGGTGTGTCTGGCTTTCTTTTCACAGGATCTTCATAGATGACTCCTAAAGCTGAAGCTCAAGGCTCTCGCTTCGATCTGCTCAAGTGGCTTGTAGTAGTCGCTTTGGTAGTTGTTGGCGTTGTTGGCAATCAGTATTACGCTGCGTCGCCGATCCTGTACCGTGTACTCGCTTTGCTTGCCATTGCTGCTGTAGCTGCCTTTGTAGGCCTGCAGACCGCGAAGGGCAAGTCTTTCTTTGTACTGGTTAAGGAAGCTCGCACCGAGATTCGTAAAGTCGTGTGGCCAACTCGCCAAGAAACCACGCAAACCACGCTGATTGTCGTGGCTGTTGTTCTGGTTATGGCGTTGCTGTTGTGGGGTCTTGATTCCCTGCTCGGCTGGCTTGTTTCCTTGATTGTCGGCTAAGGGTGTCCCGTGGCTAAGCGTTGGTATGTTGTGCATGCTTACTCGGGTTACGAGAAGCATGTGATGCGCTCGCTGATCGAGCGCGTAAAGCTGGCTGGCATGGAAGATGGCTTCGGCGAGATTCTGGTTCCCACTGAAGAAGTGGTAGAGATGCGTAACGGCCAGAAGCGCAAAAGCGAACGGAAGTTCTTCCCAGGCTATGTGCTGGTCCAGATGGATATGAACGAGGGTACTTGGCACTTGGTCAAGGATACTCCTCGGGTGATGGGGTTCATCGGCGGTACTGCCGACAAGCCTGCACCAATTACCGATAAAGAGGCAGAAGCGATTCTGCGTCGCGTTGCTGATGGTAGCGACAAGCCGAAGCCGAAGACGTTGTTCGAGCCAGGCGAGACGGTACGTGTCAATGACGGTCCATTCGCTGATTTCAATGGCGTTGTGGAAGAAGTTAACTACGAAAAGAGCCGGATCCAAGTGGCAGTGCTCATTTTCGGTCGCTCTACTCCGGTGGAGCTCGAGTTCAGTCAGGTCGAGAAGGTCTAACTGGACAAGCAATCCCAACCCCGCAGCCTTAGGCTGTGGGGTTTTGTCGTCACTGGGATAAACGCGCAAGTAACCGGGGAGCCTTTCGAGGCGTTCGAACCCGTAATTGGAGTGCCTCATGGCCAAGAAGATTACCGCTTACATCAAGCTGCAAGTGAAGGCCGCTCAGGCTAACCCAAGTCCACCGGTTGGTCCTGCTCTGGGTCAGCACGGCGTGAACATCATGGAATTCTGCAAGGCTTTCAACGCCCGTACTCAGGGTCTTGAGCCAGGTCTGCCGACTCCAGTGATCATCACTGTCTACAGCGACCGTAGCTTCACTTTCGAAACCAAATCCACCCCTGCTTCGGTTCTGTTGAAGAAGGCGGCCGGTCTGACCAGCGGTTCCGCTCGTCCGAACACCGTTAAGGTTGGCACTGTTACCCGTGCTCAGCTGGAAGAAATCGCGAAAACCAAAAACGCGGATCTGACTGCAGCTGATATGGATGCAGCCGTGCGTACTATCGCCGGTTCTGCTCGTAGCATGGGCCTTAACGTGGAGGGTGTGTAATGGCTAAGCTGACCAAGCGTCAAAAGGCTATCGCCGGCAAAATCGAAGCAGGCAAGGCCTACAACATTGTAGACGCCGCTGCTCTGCTGGCCGAGCTGTCGACTGTCAAGTTCAGCGAGTCGTTCGACGTTGCTGTAAACCTGGGTGTAGACCCGCGTAAATCTGACCAGGTTGTTCGTAGCGCTACTGTGCTGCCACACGGCACTGGCAAGACCGTTCGCGTTGCTGTGTTCACCCAGGGTCCAGCTGCTGAGGCCGCTCTGGCTGCCGGCGCTGACCGTGTAGGTATGGACGACCTGGCTGCCGAAATGAAAGGCGGCGACCTGAACTATGACGTAGTGATCGCATCCCCGGATGCCATGCGCGTTGTAGGTCAGTTGGGTCAGATCCTCGGTCCACGCGGCCTGATGCCTAACCCGAAAGTAGGCACCGTAACTCCAGACGTAGCCAACGCGGTCAAGAACGCCAAAGCTGGTCAGGTTCGTTATCGCACCGACAAAAACGGCATCATCCACACTTCCGTTGGCAAGATCGGCTTCGACGCCGTCAAGCTGAAGGAAAACGTTGAAGCCCTGATCGCTGATCTGAAGCGTATCAAGCCAGCTTCCTCGAAAGGCATTTACGTCAAGCGCGTTACCCTGAGCACCACTATGGGCCCAGGTCTGGTTATCGATCAGAGCTCGCTCGACGCGTAAGACAAAGGTTGGCGCGGATTGTCGCGCCAATTGAAAGATTGGGGTCCCTGCCTGGCGGGGGCTATCCAAGACCGTAGGCGGCGCAAGCCTTAAACCTCAAGCCTACGCAGATGGTGCTCCCGGTTCCTTACCGAATCAGACACCAAAACGACATTCGGTTCCGATCGAATGAAACGGTAACAAGCAGGAGTTAAACCCGTGGCAATTAATCTCGAAGACAAGAAGGCCATCGTCGCTGAAGTCAACGAGGCTGCCAAAGTCGCTCTGTCCGCTGTCGTGGTTGATGCACGTGGCGTAACAGTAGGCGCAATGACCGGACTCCGTAAAGAGGCTCGTGAAGCTGGCGTTTACGTACGTGTTGTACGTAACACCCTGCTCAAGCGCGCTGTTGCTGACACTCAATACAGTGTCCTCAACGACGTGTTCACCGGCCCGACCCTGATTGCATTCTCGAACGAACATCCGGGCGCTGCTGCCCGTATCTTCAAAGAGTTTGCCAAGGGTCAGGACAAGTTCGAGATCAAGGCAGCTGCGTTCGAGGGCAAGTTCCTCGCAGCTAATCAGATCGACGTACTGGCAACTCTGCCGACCCGTGACGAAGCAATTTCTCAGCTGATGAGCGTGATTCAAGGCGCAACCAGCAAATTGGCTCGTACTCTGGCGGCAATTCGCGACCAGAAAGAAGCTGCCGCAGCCTAAGGCTCGTCACTTCTCGCGTTTTTTGTTTATTTCGATGGTCGCGTAGGCCGTCCCCCAATTCAGGAATTGAGTCATGTCTCTGACTAACGAACAAATCATCGAAGCAATCGGCCAGAAATCCGTAGTGGAAATCGTTGAGCTGATCAAAGCGATGGAAGAAACCTTCGGTGTTACCGCTGCTGCCGCTTCGGCTGGCCCAGCTGTAGCTGCTGCAGCTGTTGAAGAGCAAACCGAGTTCAACGTTGTTCTGCTGGAAGCTGGCGAGAAGAAGGTTAACGTGATCAAGGCAGTTCGTGAACTGACCGGTCTGGGCCTGAAAGAAGCCAAAGAGAAAGTAGACGGCGCTCCTCAGGTTGTAGCTGAAGGCGTTTCGAAAGAAGCGGCTGAAGACGCCAAGAAGAAGCTGGAAGAAGCAGGTGCTAAAGTCGAGCTGAAGTAAGCATCGACTTTGCTCCTCCAGCCCGAGCGTCAAGCGACAGGCTGATGGCTGGTGGCTCTTGCCACCGGCCTTTTTCCGTTATTGGCAGCCGACTGGGTCGGTGCTGATAAAGGCGCTGTAACCACCCGATGCGGTGGCGCAAACCATGGGGTTTGCACGATTTTCTGGCTGCTCCCGTCGGGAGGGGCCAAACAAGCAGGTGACCAAGCTGGGGAACGCTGATGGCTTACTCATATACTGAGAAAAAACGTATCCGCAAGGACTTTAGCAAGTTGCCGGACGTCATGGATGTGCCTTACCTCCTGGCCATCCAGCTGGATTCGTATCGTGAATTCTTGCAAGCGGGAGCGACTAAAGATCAGTTCCGCGACGTGGGCCTGCATGCGGCCTTCAAATCCGTTTTCCCGATCATCAGCTACTCCGGCAATGCTGCGCTGGAGTACGTCGGTTATCGCCTGGGCGAACCGGCATTTGATGTCAAAGAATGCGTATTGCGCGGTGTAACTTTCGCCGTACCTTTGCGGGTAAAAGTGCGCCTGATCATTTTCGACAAAGAATCGTCGAACAAAGCGATCAAGGACATCAAAGAGCAAGAAGTCTACATGGGTGAAATCCCCCTGATGACTGAGAACGGTACCTTCGTAATCAACGGTACCGAGCGTGTTATCGTTTCCCAGCTGCACCGTTCCCCGGGCGTGTTCTTCGACCACGACCGCGGCAAGACGCACAGCTCCGGCAAACTGCTGTACTCGGCTCGCATCATTCCTTACCGCGGTTCGTGGCTGGACTTCGAATTCGACCCGAAAGACTGCGTCTTCGTGCGTATCGACCGTCGTCGCAAACTGCCGGCTTCGGTACTGCTGCGCGCACTCGGTTACACCACCGAAGAAGTGCTGGACGCGTTCTACACCACCAACGTATTCCACCTGAGCGGCGAAACCCTCAGCCTGGAACTGGTGCCGTCGCGCCTGCGTGGTGAAGTTGCGGTTCTGGACATCCAGGACGAGAAGGGCAAGGTCATCGTTGAGCAAGGCCGCCGTATTACCGCGCGCCACATCAACCAGATCGAAAAAGCCGGTATCAAGACGCTGGACGTGCCACTGGACTACGTCCTTGGTCGCACCACCGCCAAGGCTATCGTGCACCCGGCTACCGGCGAAATCCTGGCCGAATGCAACACCGAGCTGAACACTGAAGTCCTGGCTAAAATCGCCAAGGCTCAGGTCGTTCGCATCGAGACCCTGTACACCAACGACATCGACTGCGGTCCGTTCGTCTCCGACACGCTGAAGATCGACTCCACCAGCAACCAATTGGAAGCGCTGGTCGAGATCTATCGCATGATGCGTCCAGGCGAGCCGCCAACCAAAGACGCTGCCGAGACCCTGTTCAACAACCTGTTCTTCAGCCCTGAGCGCTATGACCTGTCTGCGGTCGGCCGGATGAAGTTCAACCGTCGTATCGGTCGTACCGAGATCGAAGGTTCGGGCGTGCTGTGCAAGGAAGATATCGTCGCGGTCCTGAAGACTCTGGTCGACATCCGCAACGGTAAAGGCATCGTCGATGACATCGACCACCTGGGTAACCGTCGTGTTCGCTGCGTAGGCGAAATGGCCGAGAACCAGTTCCGCGTTGGCCTGGTACGTGTTGAGCGTGCGGTCAAAGAGCGTCTGTCGATGGCTGAAAGCGAAGGCCTGATGCCGCAAGACCTGATCAACGCCAAGCCAGTGGCTGCGGCGGTGAAAGAGTTCTTCGGTTCCAGCCAGCTGTCGCAGTTCATGGACCAGAACAACCCGCTGTCCGAGATCACCCACAAGCGTCGTGTCTCTGCACTCGGCCCTGGTGGTCTGACTCGTGAGCGCGCGGGCTTCGAAGTCCGTGACGTACACCCGACTCACTACGGTCGTGTCTGCCCGATTGAAACGCCGGAAGGTCCGAACATCGGCCTGATCAACTCCCTGGCTGCGTACGCTCGCACCAACCAGTACGGCTTCCTGGAAAGCCCGTACCGCGTGGTGAAAGAGGGTGTGGTCACCGACGAGATCGTGTTCCTGTCCGCTATTGAAGAAGCCGATCACGTGATCGCGCAGGCTTCGGCGACCATGAATGAGCAGAAAGTCCTGATCGACGAACTGGTTGCCGTACGTCACCTGAACGAATTCACCGTCAAGGCGCCGGAAGACGTCACCCTGATGGACGTTTCGCCGAAGCAGGTTGTATCGGTTGCAGCATCGCTGATTCCGTTCCTCGAGCACGACGACGCCAACCGTGCGTTGATGGGTTCGAACATGCAGCGTCAGGCTGTACCGACTCTGCGCGCTGACAAGCCGCTGGTAGGTACCGGCATGGAGCGTAACGTAGCCCGTGACTCCGGCGTTTGCGTCGTGGCTCGTCGTGGTGGCGTGATCGACTCCGTAGACGCCAGCCGTATCGTGGTTCGTGTTGCCGATGACGAAGTTGAAACCGGTGAAGCCGGTGTCGACATCTACAACCTGACCAAATACACCCGCTCGAACCAGAACACCTGCATCAACCAGCGTCCGCTGGTGCGTAAAGGTGATCGCGTTCAGCGTAGCGACATCATGGCCGACGGCCCGTCCACCGACATGGGTGAACTGGCACTGGGTCAGAACATGCGCATCGCGTTCATGGCATGGAACGGCTTCAACTTCGAAGACTCCATCTGCCTGTCCGAGCGTGTGGTTCAGGAAGACCGTTTCACCACGATCCACATTCAGGAACTGACCTGTGTGGCCCGTGACACCAAGCTTGGCCCAGAGGAAATCACTGCGGACATCCCGAACGTGGGTGAAGCTGCACTGAACAAGCTGGACGAAGCCGGTATCGTTTACGTAGGTGCTGAAGTAGGCGCAGGCGACATCCTGGTTGGCAAGGTCACTCCGAAAGGCGAGACCCAACTGACTCCGGAAGAAAAACTGCTGCGTGCAATCTTCGGTGAAAAAGCGAGCGACGTTAAAGACACGTCCCTGCGCGTGCCAACCGGCACCAAAGGTACTGTCATCGACGTACAGGTCTTCACCCGTGACGGCGTTGAGCGTGATGCTCGTGCACTGTCGATCGAGAAGTCCCAGCTGGACGAGATCCGCAAGGATCTGAACGAAGAGTTCCGCATCGTTGAAGGCGCGACTTTCGAGCGTCTGCGTTCCGCACTGGTAGGCCACAAGGCTGAAGGCGGCGCCGGCCTGAAGAAAGGTCAGGACATCACCGACGAAGTACTCGACGGTCTTGAGCACGGCCAGTGGTTCAAACTGCGCATGGCTGAAGATGCTCTGAACGAGCAGCTCGAGAAGGCTCAGGCCTACATCGTTGATCGTCGCCGTCTGCTGGACGACAAGTTCGAAGACAAGAAGCGCAAACTGCAGCAGGGCGATGACCTGGCTCCAGGCGTGCTGAAAATCGTCAAGGTTTACCTGGCAATCCGTCGCCGCATCCAGCCGGGCGACAAGATGGCCGGTCGTCACGGTAACAAGGGTGTGGTCTCCGTGATCATGCCGGTTGAAGACATGCCGCACGATGCCAATGGCACCCCGGTCGACGTGGTCCTCAACCCGCTGGGCGTACCTTCGCGTATGAACGTTGGTCAGATCCTCGAAACCCACCTGGGCCTCGCGGCCAAGGGTCTGGGCGAGAAGATCAACCGGATGGTCGAAGAGCAGCGTAAAGTCGCTGAACTGCGCACCTTCCTGGACGAGATCTACAACCAGATCGGCGGTCGTAACGAAGATCTGGACAGCTTCTCCGATCAGGAAATCCTCGATCTGGCGAACAACCTGCGTGGCGGCGTTCCAATGGCCACTCCAGTGTTCGACGGCGCCAAGGAAAGCGAAATCAAGGCCATGCTGAAACTGGCAGACCTGCCGGAAAGCGGCCAGATGCAACTGACCGACGGCCGTACCGGCAACAAGTTCGAGCGTCCAGTTACCGTTGGCTACATGTACATGCTGAAGCTGAACCACTTGGTAGACGACAAGATGCACGCGCGTTCTACCGGTTCTTACAGCCTGGTTACCCAGCAGCCGCTGGGTGGTAAGGCGCAGTTCGGTGGTCAGCGTTTCGGGGAGATGGAGGTCTGGGCACTGGAAGCATACGGTGCTGCTTACACTCTGCAAGAAATGCTCACAGTGAAGTCGGACGATGTGAACGGCCGTACCAAGATGTACAAGAACATCGTGGATGGCGATCACCGTATGGAGCCGGGCATGCCCGAGTCCTTCAACGTGTTGATCAAGGAAATTCGTTCCCTCGGCATCGATATCGATCTGGAAACCGAATAACACGTGACGCGAATCGAGAGCGGGGCAGGAATGCCCGCTCTCTGCTCCGCCAGGAGGAAAGGCCTTGAAAGACCTACTGAATTTGCTGAAAAACCAGGGTCAAGTCGAAGAGTTCGACGCCATCCGCATCGGATTGGCCTCGCCGGAGATGATCCGTTCGTGGTCGTTCGGTGAAGTTAAAAAGCCGGAAACCATCAACTACCGTACGTTCAAACCCGAGCGTGACGGCCTGTTCTGCGCCAAGATCTTTGGTCCGGTAAAGGATTACGAGTGCCTGTGCGGTAAGTACAAGCGCTTGAAACACCGTGGTGTGATCTGCGAGAAGTGCGGCGTTGAAGTTGCACTGGCCAAGGTTCGTCGTGAGCGCATGGCGCACATTGAACTGGCTTCGCCGGTTGCCCACATCTGGTTCCTGAAATCGCTGCCGTCGCGTATCGGCCTGCTGATGGACATGACCCTGCGTGATATCGAACGCGTTCTCTACTTCGAGAGCTATGTCGTTATCGATCCAGGCATGACCACCCTTGAAAAAGGTCAGTTGCTGAACGACGAGCAGTATTTCGAAGCGCTGGAAGAGTTCGGTGACGATTTCGACGCCCGCATGGGTGCCGAAGCTGTCCGTGAACTGCTGCACGCTATCGACCTGGAGCACGAGATTGGCCGTCTGCGCGAAGAGATTCCGCAAACCAACTCGGAAACCAAGATCAAGAAGCTGTCCAAGCGTCTGAAGTTGATGGAAGCCTTCCAGGGTTCCGGCAACCTGCCAGAGTGGATGGTGCTGACCGTTTTGCCGGTTCTGCCGCCAGATCTGCGTCCACTGGTCCCGCTGGATGGCGGTCGTTTCGCGACCTCCGACCTCAACGATCTGTATCGTCGAGTGATCAACCGTAACAACCGTTTGAAGCGCCTGCTGGATCTGTCCGCGCCGGACATCATCGTGCGCAACGAAAAGCGTATGTTGCAGGAAGCGGTCGATGCACTGCTCGACAACGGTCGTCGTGGCCGCGCTATCACTGGTTCCAACAAGCGTCCTCTGAAATCCCTGGCTGACATGATCAAGGGTAAGCAAGGTCGTTTCCGTCAGAACTTGCTCGGTAAGCGTGTTGACTATTCCGGTCGTTCGGTAATTACCGTAGGCCCGACCCTGCGTCTGCACCAGTGCGGTCTGCCGAAGAAGATGGCTCTCGAGCTGTTCAAGCCGTTCATTTTCGGCAAGCTGGAAATGCGTGGTCTGGCGACCACCATCAAAGCGGCCAAGAAAATGGTCGAGCGCGAGTTGCCAGAGGTTTGGGACGTTCTCGCTGAAGTGATTCGCGAACACCCGGTTCTGCTCAACCGTGCACCGACCCTTCACCGTCTGGGTATCCAGGCGTTTGAACCGGTACTGATCGAAGGTAAGGCTATCCAGCTGCACCCTCTGGTCTGCGCCGCGTACAACGCCGACTTCGACGGCGACCAAATGGCCGTGCACGTACCGCTGACGCTGGAAGCCCAGCTCGAAGCGCGTGCGTTGATGATGTCGACCAACAACATTCTGTCGCCAGCCAACGGTGAGCCAATCATCGTTCCGTCGCAGGACGTTGTATTGGGTCTGTACTACATGACTCGTGAAGCGATCAACGCCAAGGGCGAAGGTCGTGTGTTCGCGGATCTGCAGGAAGTCGACCGTGTGTTCCGTGCCGGCGAAGCCGCACTGCACGCCAAGGTCAAGGTTCGTATCAACGAAACCGTCAACGACCGTGACGGCAACAGCGTGAGCGGTACCCGTATCGTCGACACCACTGTCGGCCGTGCGCTGCTGTTCCAGGTTGTGCCAAAAGGTCTGTCGTTCGACGTCGTCAACCTGCCGATGAAGAAAAAGGCGATCTCCAAGCTGATCAACCAGTGCTACCGCGTGGTTGGTCTGAAAGAGACCGTGATCTTCGCTGACCAGTTGATGTACACCGGTTTCGCGTACTCGACCATCTCCGGCGTTTCCATCGGTGTTAACGACTTCGTTATCCCGGATGAAAAAGCCCGCATCATCGGTGCAGCCACCGACGAAGTGAAAGAGATCGAGAGCCAGTACGCCTCCGGCCTGGTAACCCAGGGCGAGAAGTACAACAAAGTGATCGACCTCTGGTCGAAAGCGAACGACGAAGTTTCCAAGGCGATGATGGCCAACCTCTCGAAAGAGAAAGTCATCGACCGTCACGGCGACGAAGTCGACCAAGAGTCTTTCAACTCGATGTACATGATGGCCGACTCGGGTGCGCGGGGTTCCGCAGCACAGATTCGTCAGCTGGCCGGTATGCGTGGTCTGATGGCCAAGCCGGACGGTTCCATCATTGAAACGCCGATTACTGCGAACTTCCGTGAAGGTCTGAGCGTACTTCAGTACTTCATCTCGACTCACGGTGCTCGTAAAGGTCTGGCGGATACCGCGTTGAAAACTGCGAACTCCGGTTACCTGACTCGTCGTCTGGTAGACGTGGCGCAGGATCTGGTAGTAACCGAGATCGATTGCGGCACCGAACACGGTCTGCTGATGACTCCGCACATTGAAGGCGGTGACGTTGTAGAACCGTTGGGTGAGCGCGTATTGGGTCGTGTCATTGCCCGTGACGTGTTCAAGCCGGGTACCGAGGACGTTATCGTTCCTGCCGGCACTCTGGTTGACGAGAAGTGGGTCGAGTTCATCGAGCTGAACAGCATCGACGAAGTGATCGTGCGTTCGCCGATCAGCTGCGAAACCCGCTACGGCATCTGCGCCAAGTGCTACGGCCGTGATCTGGCTCGTGGTCACCAGGTGAACATCGGTGAAGCGGTCGGCGTTATCGCTGCCCAGTCTATCGGTGAGCCGGGTACCCAGCTGACCATGCGTACGTTCCACATCGGTGGTGCGGCAAGCCGTACTTCCGCAGCCGACAGCGTTCAGGTGAAGAATGGCGGTACCGTCCGTCTGCACAACCTGAAGCACGTTGAGCGAGTGGATGGCCATCTGGTTGCTGTGTCCCGTTCCGGTGAGTTGGCAATTGCGGACGACTTCGGTCGTGAGCGCGAGCGTTACAAGCTGCCGTACGGTGCTGTGATTTCGGTTAAGGAAGGTGACAAGGTCGACGCTGGCGCAATCGTGGCCAAGTGGGATCCGCACACTCACCCGATCGTTACCGAAATGAAAGGTACCGTGACCTACGTGGGCATGGAAGAAGGCATCACGATCAAGCGTCAGACTGACGAATTGACCGGTATGACCAACATTGAAGTACTCGACGCGAAAGATCGTCCAGCTGCCGGCAAGGAAATCCGTCCAGCAGTGAAGATGGTCGACGACAACGGCAAGGATCTGTTGCTGCCAGGCACTGACGTTATCGCTCAGTACTTCCTGCCAGCCAACGCCCTGGTCGGTGTGGCTGACGGTGCGAAGATTGCGATCGGTGACGTTATCGCTCGTATCCCGCAGGAAACTTCGAAGACCCGTGACATCACCGGTGGTCTGCCGCGTGTTGCGGACCTGTTCGAAGCCCGTCGTCCGAAAGAAGCGTCGATTCTGGCTGAAGTCAGCGGCACCATCGCGTTCGGTAAAGAGACCAAAGGCAAGCGCCGTCTGGTCATTACCCCGAACGACGGTAGCGATCCGTACGAAGAGCTGATTCCGAAGTGGCGTCACCTGAACGTCTTCGAAGGCGAACAGGTAAACCGCGGCGAAGTTATCTCCGACGGTCCAAGCGATCCGCACGACATCCTGCGTCTGCTGGGTGTAAGCGCGCTGGCCAAGTACATCGTCAACGAGATCCAGGACGTTTATCGTCTGCAAGGCGTGAAGATCAACGACAAGCACATCGAGACCATCCTGCGTCAGATGCTGCGTAAAGTTGAGATCTCCGAGTCCGGCGATTCCAGCTTCATCAAGGGCGACCAGATGGAACTGACTCACGTTCTGGTAGAGAACGAGCGTCTGAGCGCGGAAGACAAGTTTGTCTCCAAGTTCACTCGCGTTCTGCTGGGTATCACCAAGGCGTCGTTGTCCACCGAATCGTTCATCTCGGCGGCTTCCTTCCAGGAAACCACCCGCGTACTGACCGAAGCGGCAGTCACCGGCAAGCGCGATTACCTGCGCGGCCTGAAAGAAAACGTAGTCGTGGGTCGTCTGATCCCGGCCGGTACCGGTCTTGCCTATCACAGCGAGCGCAAGCGTCGCCGTGATGCCGACAAGCCGTTGCGCGTAAGCGCCAGTGAAGTGGAAGCTGCACTGACCGAAGCGCTGAACTCGAGCGGTAACTGAGTTCTGCGATAAACGAGCGTGAGGCCCTGATCGCTCCGTTCGTCGAATCGAGACATCAAGTCAAGGTTCGATGGGCGGGGAGGTCGGGGCCTTGCCTTGACTGGAATCAAGATCCTCTTTAGACTCTTGATCCCCTAAATTTGGCGGGAATTCGTTCCTGCCATTTTGCTTTTCTTGCAAGACAATAGCGTCGCAAGACAACAGTGGAGCTAGTAGATGGCAACTATCAACCAGCTGGTACGTCAGCCGCGTAAGCGTATCGTCGAGAAATCCGACGTACCTGCGCTGCAGAACTGCCCGCAACGTCGTGGCGTGTGCACCCGTGTGTACACCACCACGCCGAAAAAACCTAACTCGGCACTGCGTAAAGTATGCCGTGTGCGTCTGACCAACGGTTTCGAGGTTTCCTCGTACATCGGCGGTGAAGGCCACAACCTGCAAGAGCACAGCGTGGTACTGATCCGCGGCGGTCGTGTAAAAGACTTGCCAGGTGTTCGTTACCACACCGTTCGCGGCTCCTTGGATACTTCCGGCGTTAAAGGCCGTAACCAGGGTCGTTCGAAGTACGGTACCAAGCGTCCGAAGTAATCGGCCGTTTTGCAGATTTTTATTTTATTGAGTCGATAAGAGTAAGGTCGGGCACGCATCCTCTGGATCTGTCCCGAGCTAACCTGAAGACCGCTTGAGGGCTTATCATGCCAAGACGTCGCGTAGCAGCAAAGCGTGAGATTCTGGACGATCCGAAATACGGAAGCCAGATCCTCGCCAAATTCATGAACCACGTTATGGAAAGCGGCAAGAAGGCCGTTGCCGAGCGTATCGTTTATGGTGCCCTGGAAACCGTTGCGGCCCGTAAGGCTGGCACCGATCCCCTGGAACTCTTCGAAAAAGCACTCGACGCCATCGCTCCGCTGGTCGAAGTGAAGTCGCGCCGCGTTGGTGGTGCTACTTACCAGGTTCCGGTCGAGGTTCGTCCTTCCCGTCGTAACGCTCTGGCAATGCGCTGGTTGGTAGACTTCGCCCGTAAGCGCGGCGAGAAGTCTATGGCTCTGCGTTTGGCTGGCGAACTGCTGGATGCTGCTGAAGGTAAAGGTGCTGCTGTTAAGAAGCGTGAAGACGTGCACCGTATGGCCGAAGCTAACAAAGCTTTCTCGCACTACCGCTTCTAATTTTAGCTTCACTAATTTTGCGAGGGCTTTATGGCTCGTACTACTCCGATTAGCCGCTACCGTAACATCGGTATCGTCGCTCACGTGGATGCTGGTAAAACCACCACCACCGAGCGCGTACTGTTTTACACCGGCAAAAGTCACAAAATGGGCGAGGTGCATGATGGCGCCGCGACCACAGACTGGATGGTTCAGGAGCAGGAGCGTGGTATTACCATTACTTCTGCTGCCATTACCGCCTTCTGGAAAGGTTCCGAGAAGCAGTACTCTCACGAGCACCGTTTCAACGTAATCGATACCCCGGGCCACGTTGACTTCACCATTGAAGTTGAGCGTTCCCTGCGCGTACTCGACGGCGCTGTCGTTGTGTTCTGCGGTACTTCGGGTGTTGAGCCGCAGTCGGAAACCGTATGGCGTCAAGCCAACAAATACGGCGTTCCACGTCTTGTTTACGTAAACAAGATGGACCGTGCCGGCGCCAACTTCCTGCGCGTGATCGGTCAGATCAAGCAGCGTCTGGGTCACACTCCGGTGCCGATCCAGTTGGCCATCGGTTCCGAAGACAACTTCCAGGGTCAGATCGATCTGATCAACATGCAAGCTGTCTACTGGAACGACTCCGACAAAGGTATGGTCCCTGTTCGCAAGGACATTCCTGCCGAGCTGCAAGAGCTGGCTGAAGAGTGGCGCAACAATATGGTTGAAGCTGCTGCCGAAGCCAACGAAGAGCTGATGAACAAGTACCTGGAAGGCGAAGAGCTGTCGATCGAAGAGATCAAGGCTGCTTTGCGTCAGCGTACTATCGCCGGCGAAATCGTTCTGGCCGTTTGCGGTTCTTCGTTCAAGAACAAGGGTGTTCCCCTGGTTCTCGACGCCGTTATCGACTACCTGCCTGCTCCGACCGACATTCCTGCTATCAAGGGTTCCAACCCTGATAACGAGGAAGAAGAGATGGAGCGTCATGCAGACGACAACGAGCCTTTCGCGGCTCTGGCGTTCAAGATCGCTACCGACCCATTCGTGGGTACTCTGACCTTCGTCCGCGTTTACTCGGGCGTGTTGAACTCCGGCGACGGCGTGATCAACTCGGTCAAAGGCAAGAAAGAGCGCGTGGGTCGTATGGTGCAAATGCACGCAAACGCCCGTGAAGAGATCAAGGAAGTACGCGCTGGTGACATCGCGGCCCTGATCGGCATGAAGGACGTCACCACTGGTGAAACCCTCTGCAACGCTGACAAGCCAATCATCCTGGTTCGCATGGACTTCCCGGAGCCGGTTATTTCGGTTGCCGTAGAGCCTAAGACCAAGGATGACCAGGAAAAAATGGGTATCGCTCTGGGCAAACTCGCTCAGGAAGACCCGTCTTTCCGCGTTAAAACTGATGAAGAGACTGGTCAGACGATCATCTCCGGCATGGGCGAGCTGCACCTGGACATCCTGGTTGACCGGATGCGCCGTGAGTTCAACGTCGAAGCCAACATCGGCAAGCCTCAGGTTTCGTATCGTGAGCGCATCACGAAGAACTGTGAAATCGAAGGCAAGTTCGTTCGTCAGTCCGGTGGTCGCGGCCAGTTCGGTCACTGCTGGATCCGTTTTGCTCCTGCTGACGAAGGTCAGGAAGGTCTGCAATTCGTGAACGAAGTTGTAGGTGGTGTGGTTCCTAAGGAATACATCCCGGCTATCCAGAAGGGTATCGAAGAGCAGATGAAGAACGGCGTTGTTGCCGGCTATCCGCTGATCGGCCTGAAGGCTACCGTGTTCGATGGTTCTTACCACGACGTCGACTCCAACGAGATGGCGTTTAAAGTGGCTGCTTCCATGGCGACCAAGCAACTGGCCCAGAAGGGTGGTGGTGAGTTGCTCGAGCCGATCATGGCGGTAGAGGTTGTTACGCCTGAAGACTATATGGGTGATGTGATGGGCGACCTTAACCGTCGTCGCGGCATGATTCTGGGTATGGAAGACACGGTTTCCGGTAAGGTTATCCGTGCTGAAGTTCCGTTGGGTGAAATGTTCGGTTATGCGACCGACGTTCGTTCGATGTCCCAGGGTCGCGCAAGCTACTCTATGGAATTCAAAAAATACAATACGGCTCCGTCGCACATCGTCGAAACCGTTACCAAAAAACAAGGCTGATTCAGTCCTTTAGGCAAGGAGTTAATTGTCGTGGCTAAAGAAAAATTTGATCGTTCCCTACCGCACGTCAACGTTGGCACCATTGGTCACGTTGACCACGGTAAAACCACTCTGACTGCTGCTCTGACTCGCGTCTGCTCCGAAGTTTTCGGTTCGGCCGTCGTTGAATTCGACAAGATCGACAGCGCACCAGAAGAAAAAGCTCGCGGTATCACCATCAACACCGCGCACGTTGAGTACAACTCGAAGATCCGTCACTACGCTCACGTTGACTGCCCAGGTCACGCTGACTACGTGAAGAACATGATCACCGGTGCTGCCCAGATGGACGGCGCGATCCTGGTTTGCTCGGCCGCTGATGGTCCGATGCCACAAACCCGTGAGCACATCCTGCTGTCCCGTCAGGTAGGCGTTCCGTACATCGTGGTCTTCCTGAACAAGGCTGACCTGGTAGACGACGCTGAGCTGCTGGAACTGGTTGAGATGGAAGTTCGTGACCTGCTGTCGACCTACGACTTCCCAGGCGACGACACTCCGATCATCATCGGTTCGGCTCGTATGGCGCTGGAAGGCAAAGACGACAACGAAATGGGCACCACTGCCGTTCGTAAACTGGTTGAAACTCTGGATACCTACATCCCAGAACCAGTTCGTATGATCGACAAGCCATTCCTGATGCCAATCGAAGACGTGTTCTCGATCTCGGGTCGCGGTACTGTTGTGACTGGTCGTATCGAGCGCGGTATCGTTCGCGTTCAGGATGCTCTGGAAATCGTTGGTCTGCGTGACACCACCACCACCACCTGCACCGGTGTTGAGATGTTCCGCAAGCTGCTCGACGAAGGTCGTGCTGGCGAGAACTGCGGCGTTCTGCTGCGTGGTACCAAGCGTGACGACGTTGAGCGTGGCCAGGTTCTGGTCAAGCCAGGTTCGGTCAAGCCGCACACCAAGTTCACCGCAGAAGTTTACGTTCTGAGCAAGGAAGAAGGCGGTCGTCACACTCCGTTCTTCAAAGGCTACCGTCCACAGTTCTACTTCCGTACTACTGACGTGACTGGTAACTGCGAGCTGCCAGAAGGCGTTGAAATGGTAATGCCAGGTGACAACATTCAGATGACTGTTACCCTGATCAAAACCATCGCGATGGAAGACGGTCTGCGTTTCGCTATCCGTGAAGGCGGTCGTACCGTCGGCGCTGGCGTCGTAGCCAAAATCATCGAGTAAGACTTTTAAAGTCAGCTTGATGGATTGAAAAAGCCCCCGCTCAGCGGGGGCTTTTTTATTGGGTTGACACCTATCGGGGGCGTCTATAGAATTGCGCCTCCTTTTAACGGGCGTATTGCGCCCGGTGGGAATAGCAGCCGGAGTCTGAAATCCAATGCAAAATCAGCAAATCCGTATCAGGTTGAAGGCTTTTGACCATCGCCTGATCGACCAATCAACCCAGGAAATCGTGGAAACCGCGAAACGTACTGGTGCTCAAGTGCGTGGTCCAATTCCACTGCCTACCCGTAAAGAGCGGTTCACCGTTCTGGTTTCCCCGCATGTCAACAAAGACGCGCGTGACCAGTACGAGATCCGCACTCATAAGCGTGTTCTGGACATCGTCCAGCCAACGGATAAAACCGTTGATGCGCTGATGAAGCTTGATCTTGCGGCCGGTGTGGAAGTGCAGATCAGCCTCGGCTAAGACTCGGTCTTGGTCGTGTAACGCTCTGAAATGGGCGGCCATAGCGGGTGAAAGCCCCGTACACTCATGAGGTTTACAACATGACTATTGGTGTAGTCGGTCGTAAATGCGGTATGACCCGTATTTTCACCGAAGAAGGTGTCTCCATTCCGGTCACGGTCATTGAGATCGAGCCGAATCGCGTCACCCAGTTCAAAACTGAAGAGACCGATGGCTATCGTGCAGTGCAAGTCACTGTCGGCGAGCGTCGCGCTTCGCGTGTAACAGCAGCTCAGGCTGGCCACTTCGCTAAAGCGAACGTTGCCGCTGGTCGCACCACCATGGAATTCCGCCTTGAAGAAGGCGAGTACCAGGCTGGCGATCTGATCAACGCTGAAATCTTCGCCGCTGGTCAACTGGTTGATGTAACCGGTCAGTCCAAGGGTAAAGGCTTCCAGGGTACGATCAAGCGTTGGAATTTCCGCGGGCAAGATAACACCCACGGTAACTCCGTATCCCACCGCGTCCCAGGCTCTATCGGCCAGTGCCAGACTCCTGGTCGTGTATTCAAGGGCAAAAAAATGTCCGGTCATATGGGCGCTGAGCGCGTGACCGTGCAGTCCCTGGAAGTAGTGCGCGTGGACGCTGAACGCAATCTGTTGTTGGTCAAGGGTGCTGTTCCTGGCGCTACTGGCGGCAACCTGGTTGTACGTCCAGCAGCCAAGGCTCGCGGTTAAGGGGAAGCTGACATGCAATTAAATGTAAATGACGCTCAAGCGATCGAAGTTTCCGAACTGACATTTGGCGGCGAATTCAACGAGACGCTGGTTCACCAAGCAGTCGTGGCCTACATGGCCGGCGGCCGTCAAGGTAGCAAGCAGCAGAAGACCCGTTCCGACGTTCGTGGTGGCGGCAAGCGCCCATGGCGTCAGAAAGGTACTGGCCGTGCTCGTGCCGGTACTATCCGTAGCCCAATCTGGCGTGGCGGCGGTACCACTTTCGCAGCTCGTCCACAGGATCATTCCCAGAAGCTGAACAAGAAGATGTATCGCGCAGCAATGCGTTCCATCCTTGCTGAGCTGGTGCGTACTGATCGTCTGGTCGTGGTTCAGGATTTCGCTGTTGAAACTCCGAAAACCAAAGATCTGCTGGGCAAACTGAACAACATGAGCCTGACCGACGTTCTGATCGTGTCGGACGCTGTTGATCAGAACCTGTACCTGGCTGCTCGCAACCTGCCGCACGTAGATGTACGTGATGTGCAAGGTTCCGATCCAGTTAGTCTGATCGCATACGACAAGGTGTTGATCACCGTGTCGGCCGTGAAGAAATTCGAGGAGCTGCTGGGATGAACCAGGAACGCGTATTTAAAGTTCTGCTTGGCCCGCACGTTTCCGAGAAGGCTACGGTTCTGGCAGACAAGAAAGGCCAGTTCGTTTTCAAGGTTGCTACTGATGCAACCAAGCTGGAAATCAAGAAGGCCGTCGAAAGCCTGTTCAGCGTGAAAGTAGAGCGCGTCACTACCCTGAACGTTCTGGGTAAGAGCAAGCGCACTGCTCGCGGTCTGGGCAAGCGTAATGACTGGAAGAAGGCAGTTATCTCCCTTCAGCCAGGCCAAGATCTCGATTTCAGCAGCAGTGCTGAGTAAGGAAGGGGTGCATCATGGCAATCGTTAAATGCAAACCGACTTCCCCTGGCCGCCGTTTTGTGGTCAAGGTGGTCAACCAGGAGCTGCATAAAGGCGCTCCTCACGCACCGCTGCTCGAGAAAAAATCGAAGTCTGGTGGTCGTAACAACAATGGCCGTATTACCACTCGTCACATCGGTGGTGGTCATAAGCAGCATTACCGTATGGTCGATTTCCGTCGCAACGACAAAGATGGCATCGTCGCCACTGTCGAGCGTATCGAATACGATCCAAACCGTACTGCTCACATCGCACTGCTTTGCTACGCAGACGGCGAGCGCCGCTACATCATCGCCCCTAAAGGCGTGAGTGCTGGCGACCAGCTGATCGCAGGTGCTCTGGCTCCAATCAAGCCGGGCAACGCTCTGCAACTGCGCAACATTCCAGTCGGTTCTACCGTACACGGCATCGAATTGAAGCCAGGTAAAGGTGCACAGATCGCTCGTTCCGCTGGTGCTTCGGCTCAGCTGATCGCTCGTGAAGGTGTCTACGTGACCCTGCGTCTGCGTTCCGGTGAAATGCGTAAAGTCCTGGCTGAATGCCGTGCGACCCTGGGTGAAGTCTCGAACTCCGAGCACAGCCTGCGTTCGCTGGGTAAAGCTGGTGCCAAACGCTGGCGTGGCGTTCGCCCAACCGTTCGTGGTGTTGCCATGAACCCGGTTGACCACCCACATGGTGGTGGTGAAGGTCGTACCTCTGGTGGTCGTCATCCGGTATCGCCATGGGGCTTCCCGACTAAGGGCGCGAAGACTCGTGGTAATAAGCGTACCGACAAAATGATCGTCCGTCGTCGCAAGTAAATAGAGGGATACGACAGTGCCACGTTCTCTGAAAAAAGGTCCTTTTATTGATCTTCACCTACTGAAGAAGATCGAAGTGGCGGCGGAAAAGAACGATCGCAAACCAATTAAAACCTGGTCGCGTCGTTCGATGATCCTGCCACAAATGGTCGGTCTGACCATCGCAGTACACAACGGTCGTCAGCACGTCCCAGTTCTCGTTAACGAAGACATGGTCGGCCACAAACTGGGCGAGTTCGCCGGTACCCGCAACTATCGCGGGCACGTGGCTGACAAGAAAGCCAAGCGTTAAGGGGTAAGGAAATGGAAGTAGCCGCTAAGTTGTCGGGCGCTCGAATCTCCGCCCAGAAAGCCCGCTTGGTCGCCGACCAGATCCGCGGGAAGAAGGTGGGCGAAGCGCTCAACCTGTTGGCTTTCAGCAGTAAGAAAGCCGCCGAGATCATGAAGAAAGTGCTGGAGTCGGCCGTAGCCAACGCCGAGCATAACGAAGGCGCAGACGTTGATGACCTGAAGGTCAGCACCGTTTTCGTCAACGAAGGGCGTTCGCTGAAGCGCATCATGCCACGTGCCAAAGGCCGTGCTGATCGCATCGTCAAGCGGTCTTGCCATATCACTGTCAAGGTTGCTGACAAGTAACGGAGTCGAAGAGATGGGTCAGAAAGTACATCCCATTGGCATTCGCCTGGGAATCGTCAAGGAGCACACCTCCGTCTGGTACGCAGACGGTCGGACTTATGCGGACTACTTGTTCGCAGATCTGAAAGTGCGTGAGTATCTCCAAGACAAACTAAAAAGCGCGTCCGTAAGCCGTATCGATATCCATCGTCCGGCCCAAACTGCACGCATCACCATCCACACCGCTCGTCCAGGTATCGTTATCGGGAAGAAAGGTGAAGATGTTGAGAAACTGCGTCAGGACCTGACCAAGCAAATGGGTGTGCCTGTGCACATCAATATCGAAGAGATCCGCAAGCCGGAGCTCGACGGTATGCTGGTTGCGCAGAGCGTAGCTCAGCAGCTGGAGCGTCGTGTAATGTTCCGTCGCGCTATGAAGCGCGCTGTTCAGAACGCCATGCGCATTGGTGCCAAAGGCATCAAAATCCAAGTGAGCGGTCGTCTCGGCGGTGCTGAAATCGCACGTACTGAATGGTATCGCGAAGGTCGTGTGCCACTGCACACCCTGCGTGCCGACATCGACTATGCCAACTACGAAGCTCACACCACTTACGGTGTGATCGGTGTAAAGGTTTGGATCTTCAAAGGCGAAGTTATTGGTGGTCGCCAAGAAGAACTGAAACCACAAGCACCAGCGCCTCGTAAAAAAGCTGCTAAGTAAGGGGTACGCCAAATGTTGCAACCAAAGCGTACGAAGTTCCGCAAGCAGATGACCGGCCACAACCGTGGTCTGGCACTGCGCGGTAGCAAAGTCAGCTTCGGCGAGTTCGCGCTGAAGTCTGTTGCTCGTGGTCGTCTCACCGCTCGTCAGATCGAGTCAGCGCGTCGTGCTCTGACCCGTCACGTAAAACGTGGCGGCAAGATCTGGATCCGTGTATTCCCGGACAAGCCGATCTCCAAGAAACCTCTCGAGGTTCGTATGGGTAAAGGTAAGGGTAACGTGGAGTACTGGGTTGCCCAGATTCAGCCAGGCAAAGTCCTGTATGAAATCGAGGGTGTTTCTGAAGAGCTGGCGCGTGAGGCTTTCGCCCTGGCTGCTGCAAAGCTGCCGCTCGCCACCTCCTTTGTTAAACGGACGGTGATGTGATGAAAGCGAATGAACTTCGTGAAAAATCCGCACAGCAGCTGAACGAGCAACTGCTCGGCTTGCTGCGCGACCAGTTCAATCTGCGCATGCAGAAAGCAACTGGCCAGTTGGGGCAGTCTCATCTGCTCTCGCAAGTTAAGCGTGACATCGCTCGCGTGAAGACTGTGCTCAACCAGCAGGCAGGTAAGTGATCATGGCTGAAGCCGAAAAAACTGTCCGTACGCTGACTGGCCGTGTTGTCAGCGACAAGATGGACAAAACCATCACCGTTCTGATCGAGCGTCGCGTAAAGCACCCGATCTACGGTAAATACGTTAAGCGTTCGACTAAGCTGCACGCGCACGACGAAACCAATCAGTGCCACATCGGCGACAAAGTCACTATTCGTGAAACTCGTCCGATGGCCAAGACCAAGTCTTGGGCGCTGGTTGATGTTCTCGAACGCGCTGTGGAAGTCTAAGGGCTAGGGGTCGGAGAAATTATATGATTCAGACTCAATCCATGCTCGATGTGGCCGATAACAGCGGCGCTCGCCGTGTTATGTGCATCAAGGTGCTGGGTGGCTCCCATCGTCGTTACGCTGGTATCGGTGACATCATCAAAGTTACCGTGAAGGAAGCAATTCCTCGCGGTAAGGTGAAAAAAGGCCAAGTGATGACTGCTGTTGTAGTCCGCACTCGTCACGGCGTACGTCGTGCTGATGGCTCCATTATCCGCTTTGATGGCAACGCTGCTGTTCTTCTGAACAACAAGCAAGAGCCGATCGGCACCCGTATCTTTGGGCCAGTGACCCGTGAACTTCGTACTGAGAAGTTCATGAAGATCGTCTCGCTCGCCCCAGAAGTGCTGTAAGGAGATCCGACATGCAAAAGATTCGTCGTGACGACGAGATCATCGTGATCGCCGGCAAAGACAAAGGTAAGCGCGGTAAGGTGCTGAAGGTTCTTGCTGACAACCGTCTGGTTGTTGGTGGTCTGAACCTAGTCAAGCGTCATACCAAGCCTAACCCGATGTCGGGCGTACAGGGCGGTATCGTCGAGAAAGAAGCGCCACTGCACGCTTCCAACGTCGCCATCTTCAACGGCGAAACCAACAAGGCTGACCGCGTTGGTTTCAAAGTAGAAGACGGTAAGAAAATTCGTGTCTTCAAGTCGACCCAAAAAGCGGTTGATGCTTGAACACTGCTAGGTAGAAGACCATGGCACGACTAAAAGAGATTTACCGGAAGGAAATCGCTCCGAAACTTAAGGAAGAACTTAAGCTTTCGAACGTGATGGAAGTTCCGCGCGTTACCAAAATCACCCTGAACATGGGTCTGGGCGAAGCGATCGGCGATAAAAAAGTCATCGAGAACGCTGTTGCTGACCTGGAAAAGATCACCGGCCAGAAAGTCGTTGTGACCTACGCTCGTAAATCCATCGCTGGCTTCAAAGTCCGCGAAGGATGGCCGATCGGCGTCAAAGTGACCCTGCGCCGTGAGCGTATGTACGAGTTCCTGGATCGTCTGCTGTCGATCTCCCTGCCTCGGGTTCGCGACTTCCGCGGCCTGAATGCCAAGTCCTTCGATGGTCGTGGCAACTACAGCATGGGCGTGAAAGAGCAGATCATCTTCCCGGAAATCGACTACGACAAGATCGATGCTCTCCGCGGTCTGGACATTACCCTGACCACCACTGCCAAGAACGATGATGAAGGCCGCGCTCTGCTGCGTGCTTTCAAATTCCCGTTCCGCAACTGATTGGAGTAGGAAAATGGCCAAGAAGAGCATGAAGAACCGTGAGCTGAAGCGTCAGCTCACCGTTGCCAAGTACGCCACCAAGCGTGCAGCGCTGAAAGCTATCATCGTCGATCTGAACGCAAGTCCAGAAGCGCGTTGGGAAGCTACCGTAGCTCTGCAGAAGCAACCACGTGACGCAAGCGCTTCGCGCATGCGTAACCGTTGCCGCCTGACTGGTCGTCCGCACGGCGTGTACCGCAAGTTCGGCCTCGGCCGTAACATGCTGCGTCAAGCTGCAATGCGTGGTGACGTGCCAGGTCTGGTTAAAGCCAGCTGGTAATAGTTGTCAAAGTCTCGGTGTTCGGGTTCGCAAGAACCTGACCATCGGTGGCCTTGAATCTGAATCAAGCCCCTTTTGGGGCTTGATTCATTTCTGGGGTGTGTCTAGAATGACCGGCTCGCCTGAGCCCGTGTTTTTCTGCCCGGAAGTTCTCGGCGACAAGTAGTAGCCGCAAGGCTAATTTTTTTGTATTAGGAGCGTCTAGCCCATGAGTATGCAGGACCCGTTAGCGGACATGCTAACTCGAATCCGTAATGCCCAGATGGCTGAAAAGTCTGTCGTAAGCATGCCGTCTTCCACGTTGAAGGCAGCTGTAGCAAAAGTCCTGAAGGACGAAGGTTACATCGCGGATTTTCAGATCACCACCGACGCCAAGCCGTCGCTGTCCATCTCGCTGAAGTACTTCGAAGGCCGTCCGGTTATCGAAGAAGTGAAGCGCGTTAGTCGTCCAGGCCTGCGTCAGTACAAGTCCGTTGAAGATCTGCCGAAAGTTCGTGGCGGTCTTGGCGTGTCTATCGTCTCCACCAACAAAGGTGTGATGACGGATCGTGCTGCGCGCGCTGCCGGTGTCGGCGGCGAAGTTCTTTGCACTGTGTTCTAAGGGGGGATAAGCATGTCTCGCGTCGCTAAGAACCCCGTTAAGCTGCCAGCCGGTGTCGAAGTCAAATTCGCAGGCCAACAGCTTTCGGTGAAGGGTGCCAAGGGTACTCTTGAACTGAACATCCATTCGTCCGTTGAGATCGTTGAAGAAGCTGGTGAGCTGCGTTTCGCTGCTCGCAATGGCGATCAACAAACTCGCGCAATGGCCGGTACCACGCGTGCGTTGGTAAACAACATGGTCCAGGGCGTAAGCCAAGGCTTCGAGCGCAAGCTCCAGCTGGTCGGTGTTGGTTACAAAGCGCAAGCAAAAGGTCAGGTTCTGAACCTGGCTCTTGGCTTCTCGCACCCAGTGGATTACGAACTGCCGGAAGGCATCACCGCTGAGACTCCTAGCCAGACCGATATCCTGATCAAGGGCATCGACAAGCAGCTGGTAGGTCAAGTGGCCGCCGAGATCCGCGACTTCCGTCCACCAGAGCCATACAAAGGCAAAGGTGTGCGCTACGCGGACGAAGTCGTCCGTCGTAAAGAAGCCAAGAAGAAGTAGGGCATAGCAAATGACCGACAAAAAAGTTACTCGACTGCGTCGCGCTCGCAAAGCACGCCTGAAAATGCACGAACTCGAAGTCGTGCGTCTCTGCGTGTTCCGCTCGTCGCAGCACATCTACGCCCAGGTCATCTCGGCCGACGGCAACAAAGTCCTGGCAAGTGCCTCGACTTTGGATAAAGAACTGCGTGATGGTGCCACTGGCAACATCGACGCGGCCACAAAGGTTGGCCAGCTGGTCGCTACGCGTGCTAAGGCCGCTGGCGTATCGCAAGTGGCTTTCGACCGCTCTGGCTTCAAGTACCACGGCCGCGTTAAAGCGCTGGCTGATGCTGCTCGTGAAGCTGGGCTGGAGTTCTAAGTTATGTCAAATAACGACCAAAAGCGCGACGAAGGCTACATCGAGAAGCTGGTTCAAGTTAACCGCGTAGCCAAAACCGTTAAAGGCGGCCGTATCTTCACTTTCACCGCGTTGACCGTGGTTGGTGATGGTAAAGGGCGTGTTGGCTTCGGCCGTGGCAAGTCGCGTGAAGTGCCTGCTGCGATCCAGAAGGCAATGGAAGCTGCTCGCCGCAACATGATTCAAGTTGACCTGAACGGCACCACTCTGCAGTACGCAATGAAGTCCGCTCACGGCGCTTCGAAGGTGTACATGCAGCCTGCTTCTGAAGGTACCGGTATCATCGCTGGCGGCGCTATGCGTGCTGTCCTCGAAGTTGCTGGCGTTCAGAACGTTCTGGCCAAGTGCTACGGCTCGACTAACCCGGTAAACGTGGTTCACGCCACTTTCAAGGGTCTGAAGGCTATGCAGTCTCCTGAGTCCATCGCTGCCAAGCGTGGCCTGCGTGTTGAGGAGATCAAGTAATCATGGCTACCGTTAAAGTTACGCTGATCAAAAGCATGACCGGCCGCATCCCTAACCACAAACTGTGCGTTAAGGGTCTGGGTCTGCGTCGCATCGGTCACACTGTAGAAGTCCAGGATACTCCCGAGAATCGCGGGATGATCAACAAGGCTTACTACATGCTGCGTGTCGAGGGTTAATCGATGAAACTCAATGATCTGAGTCCAGCGCCGGGTTCCCGTCGCGAAAAGCATCGTCCGGGCCGTGGTATCGGTAGTGGTTTGGGCAAGACTGGTGGCCGTGGTCACAAAGGTCAGACCTCCCGCTCCGGTGGCACCATCGCTCCAGGCTTTGAAGGCGGTCAACAGCCGCTGCATCGTCGCCTGCCTAAGTTCGGTTTCGTTTCCCTGAAAGCCATGGATCGCGCAGAAGTGCGTTTGTCCGAGCTGGCCAAAGTGGAAGGCGACATCGTTACTGTGCAGTCCCTGAAAGATGCCAACGTGATCAACGTCAACGTACAGCGTGTGAAAATCATGCTGTCCGGTGAAGTGACTCGCGCTGTCACTATCGGCAAGGGAATCGGCGCCACCAAAGGTGCGCGTGCGGCTATCGAAGCAGCTGGCGGCAAGTTCGAGGAATAAATGGCTAAGCAAGGTGCTCTCTCTGCGCTCGGCAAAGGCGGTATGTCTGAACTCTGGGCTCGTCTGCGTTTTCTGTTCCTGGCGATTATCGTCTACCGAATAGGCGCACACATCCCGGTTCCAGGTATCAACCCGGACCGACTCGCAGACCTGTTTCGACAGAATGAGGGGACCATTCTTAGCTTGTTCAACATGTTCTCCGGCGGCGCGCTGGAACGGATGAGCATCTTTGCACTGGGGATCATGCCGTACATTTCGGCATCGATCATCATGCAACTGATGACCGCCGTCAGCCCGCAGCTGGAGCAGTTGAAGAAGGAAGGTGAAGCTGGCCGTCGCAAGATTAGCCAGTACACCCGCTACCTCACCGTCGCTCTCGCTCTGGTCCAGGCTATTGGCATGTCCATTGGTCTGGCGGGGCAGGGCGTCGCGTTCACTGGTGACTTTGGCTTCCATTTCGTCGCGGTAACCACATTTGTGGCTGGTGCGATGTTCATGATGTGGCTGGGTGAGCAGATTACTGAGCGTGGTGTTGGCAACGGTATCTCGATGTTGATTTTTTCGGGTATCGTCGCCGGTCTTCCGAGAGCAATCGGGCAGTCTTTCGAGTCTGCGCGTCAGGGTGATATCAACATCTTCGCCCTGGTTGCCATCGGTTTGCTGGCAGTAGCGATTATCGGTTTCGTGGTTTTCATTGAGCGTGGCCAGCGTCGTATCGCTGTTCACTACGCCAAGCGTCAGCAGGGCCGCAAGGTTTTTGCTGCGCAGACAAGCCACTTGCCGCTGAAGGTGAACATGGCCGGTGTTATTCCGGCTATTTTCGCGAGCAGCATCTTGCTGTTTCCGGCTTCGTTGGGTGCCTGGTTCGGTCAGTCTGAAGGTATGGGCTGGTTGCAGGACATCTCGCAGTCGATCGCTCCTGGTCAGCCGTTGAATATTCTGCTGTTTAGTGCAGGGATTATTTTCTTCTGCTTCTTCTATACGGCGTTGATGTTCAATCCGAAAGACGTAGCGGAAAACCTGAAGAAGTCCGGTGCCTTTATTCCGGGCATTCGTCCAGGTGAGCAGTCTGCGCGCTATATTGATGGCGTTCTGACCCGCTTGACCCTGTTCGGTGCTCTTTACATGACGGCCGTGTGCCTGTTGCCCCAATTCCTGGTGGTTGCAGCAAACGTTCCGTTCTACCTTGGCGGGACCTCGTTGCTGATCGTGGTCGTGGTTGTGATGGACTTCATGTCCCAAGTACAATCGCACCTCGTTTCGCACCAGTACGAATCCCTGATGAAGAAAGCCAACCTGAAGGGTTACGGCAGCGGCATGTTGCGCTGAGTACCCATAAGGTTCGAGGAGTTGGTGATGAAAGTTCGTGCATCGGTGAAAAAGCTGTGCCGTAACTGCAAGATTATTCGCCGCGAAGGTGTTGTTCGAGTAATTTGCAGCGCGGAACCGCGTCACAAACAGCGCCAAGGCTGAGTGTGATTGTGCTTCAAGCCCGGTAGCTAGTGCGCTACCGGGTTGATTATTTGTTATTACAGCGATATTATCTCGCGCCCTATTTCTTGGCTTCCGGGGCGTAGGTAGCTGTCAATTGGAGTCCCACTGAATGGCCCGTATTGCAGGCGTTAACATTCCAGATAACAAGCATACTGTTATCTCGCTGACCTACATCTATGGTGTTGGTCGCACTACTGCGCAGAAGATCTGTGCAGTGACTGGGGTAAACCCAGCAGCAAAGATCAAAGATCTGAGCGACGAGCAAATTGAACAGCTGCGTGGCGAAGTGGCGAAGTTCACCACTGAAGGTGACCTGCGTCGCGAAATCAACATGAAAATCAAGCGCTTGATGGACCTCGGTTGCTATCGCGGTCTGCGTCATCGTCGTGGTCTGCCAGTACGCGGTCAGCGTACCAAGACCAACGCGCGTACCCGTAAAGGTCCGCGTAAGCCGATCCGCAAGTAATCGCCCCAGCGAATCGACAGGAATTTAATCATGGCAAAACCTGCTGCTCGTCCTCGTAAAAAAGTTAAAAAGACAGTGGTTGATGGCATCGCCCACATCCATGCATCTTTTAACAACACCATCGTGACCATCACCGACCGTCAAGGTAACGCTCTTTCCTGGGCTACCTCCGGTGGTTCGGGTTTCCGCGGTTCCCGCAAGTCCACCCCGTTCGCTGCTCAAGTAGCTGCTGAGCGTGCTGGTCAAGCTGCGCTGGAATACGGCCTGAAAAACCTCGACGTAAACGTCAAGGGTCCAGGTCCAGGTCGTGAATCCGCAGTCCGCGCTTTGAACGGCTGTGGCTACAAGATCGCCAGCATCACCGACGTGACGCCAATCCCGCACAACGGGTGCCGTCCGCCGAAGAAGCGCCGCGTGTAATCCAGGAGATTGTAAAGAATGGCTCGTTACATTGGTCCAAAATGCAAACTCGCTCGTCGCGAAGGCACCGATCTCTTCCTGAAGAGCGGCGTGCGCGCGATCGAATCGAAGTGCAACATTGAAGCAGCACCTGGTATCCACGGCCAGCGCCGCGGTCGCCAGTCCGACTACGGCACCCAACTGCGTGAAAAGCAGAAGGTCCGTCGTATCTACGGCGTTCTCGAGCGTCAGTTCAGCGGCTACTACAAAGAAGCTGCTGGCAAGAAAGGTGCAACCGGTGAAAACCTGCTGCAACTGCTCGAATGCCGTCTGGACAACGTTGTATACCGTATGGGCTTTGGTTCGACTCGTGCCGAATCCCGTCAACTGGTATCGCACAAGTCGATCAGCGTTAACGGTCAGACCGTAAACGTTCCGTCGTATCAGGTTCGTGCTGGTGACGTGGTTGCAGTTCGCGAGAAAGCAAAAAACCAGCTTCGCATTGTCCAAGCTCTCGATCTGTGTGCCCAACGTGGCCGCGTAGAATGGGTAGAAGTAGACACTGAGAAGAAGTCGGGCGTTTTCAAGAACGTTCCTGCTCGCAGTGATCTGTCCGCCGACATCAACGAAAGCCTGATTGTCGAGCTCTACTCCAAGTAAGGGCTAGAAAATAGGTGCATCCATGCAGATTTCGGTAAATGAGTTCCTGACACCCCGCCACATTGATGTGCAGGTTGTCAGTCCAACCCGCGCCAAGATCACTCTCGAGCCTCTCGAGCGTGGTTTTGGCCACACCCTGGGCAACGCGCTGCGCCGCATCCTGTTGTCCTCAATGCCCGGCTGCGCAGTAGTCGAGGCCGAGATTGACGGTGTGCTCCACGAGTACAGCGCCATCGAAGGTGTACAGGAAGACGTAATTGAAATCCTGTTGAACCTTAAAGGTCTGGCCATCAAGCTGCACGGTCGTGACGAAGTTACGCTGACCTTGTCGAAGAAGGGTTCGGGGGTGGTTACCGCTGCCGATATTCAGCTGGATCATGATGTCGAGATCGTTAATCCCGATCACGTAATCGCTAACCTGGCGTCTAACGGCGCCCTGAACATGAAGCTCACCGTAGCTCGTGGTCGTGGTTATGAACCAGCCGACTCGCGTCAGAGCGATGAAGACGAAAGCCGCAGCATCGGTCGCTTGCAGCTTGACTCTTCGTTCAGCCCGGTTCGCCGTATCGCTTACGTGGTGGAAAACGCCCGTGTCGAACAGCGTACCAACCTGGACAAGCTGGTTATTGATCTGGAAACCAACGGTACCCTGGATCCTGAAGAGGCTATCCGTCGCGCTGCAACCATCCTGCAACAGCAGCTGGCTGCGTTCGTCGACCTCAAAGGTGAAAGTGAGCCGCTGGTTGTCGAGCAGGAAGACGAGATCGATCCGATCCTGCTTCGCCCGGTTGACGATCTGGAACTGACTGTACGTTCGGCTAACTGCCTTAAGGCGGAAAACATCTACTACATCGGCGACCTGATTCAGCGTACCGAAGTAGAGCTGTTGAAGACTCCGAACCTGGGCAAGAAATCCTTGACTGAAATCAAGGACGTTCTGGCCTCCCGCGGTCTGTCCCTCGGCATGCGCCTCGACAACTGGCCGCCTGCAAGTCTTAAGAAGGACGACAAGGCGACTGCCTGATCGTCGTAATCACCGAACGTAGTGTTTGGTAAGGAATGAACCATGCGTCATCGTAAAAGTGGTCGTCACCTGAGCCGCACCAGCTCGCACCGCAAGGCCATGTTCCAAAACATGGCGGTGTCGCTGTTCGAGCACGAGCTGATCAAAACTACTCTGCCAAAAGCCAAAGAACTGCGCCGCGTTGCCGAGCCGCTGATCACTCTGGCCAAGACAGACAGCCTGGCTAACCGCCGTCTGGCTTTCGACCGTACTCGTTCGAAAGCTATCGTTGGTAAGCTCTTCAACGACCTGGGCAAGCGTTACGCTACCCGTGAGGGTGGCTACCTGCGCATCCTCAAGTGCGGTTTCCGCGCTGGCGACAACGCGCCTATGGCGTACGTCGAGTTGGTTGATCGTGCTACTGCTGGCGAAGCTGTATCCGCCGAGTAAGACGTCAGTCTGAAACAAAGAACCGGGCCTAGTGCCCGGTTTTTTGTGCCTGTAAGAAATGCGTCGTCCGTACAAGTTTCTGACATGGTTGAACTGCCACTATGTGCCGGGAAAACATAATTAGTAATTATCTATCGATGCCTGCAAGTTAATGAATTTGTAGCTGTAACGTCGATGATCAATACTTCCCGCCAAGCCCATTAGCCGGCAGTTCAAGACTGACAGAGGAAGAAGACCGCATGAGCCAGACCAAGACGCTTACAACCGCCAGTGGCGCGCCAGTCGCTGACAACCAGAATTCCCGTTCCGCCGGCCCACGCGGTCCGCTGCTTCTCGACGATTTCCATCTGATCGAAAAACTTGCGCACTTCAATCGTGAAAACATTCCAGAACGCCGTGTGCACGCTAAAGGCTCAGGCGCCTACGGCACGTTCACCGTCACCCGTGACATCACTGAATACACCAGTGCGAAGTTGTTCGAGTCGGTAGGCAAACAAACGCCAACCTTTCTGCGCTTTTCTACCGTAGGTGGCGAGCGTGGTTCGGCCGACACTGAGCGCGATCCGCGCGGCTTCGCCTTGAAGTTCTATACCGAGGAAGGCAATTGGGACATCGTCGGCAACAACACGCCAGTGTTCTTCATCCGCGATCCGCTGAAGTTTCCTGACTTTATCCACACGCAAAAGCGTCTGCCGCAAAGCAACCTGAAAAGCGCGCAGATGATGTGGGATTTCTGGTCGCATTCGCCTGAAGCGCTGCACCAGGTCACCATCCTGTTTTCTGATCGTGGCATCCCTGACGGCTACCGTCACATGCACGGCTTCGGTAGCCACACCTACAGCCTGATCAACGCCAAAGGAGAGCGTCACTGGGTGAAGTGGCACTACAAGACCCAGCAGGGCATCAAGAACCTGGCGCCAGCCGAGGCCGCCCGTTTGGCCGGTACCGACCCGGACTATGCGCAGCGTGACCTGTTCGAGGCCATCGAGCGCGGTGAATTCCCGAAATGGCGCGTGTGCATTCAGATCATGACCGAAGCGCAAGCGGCGGCTCATTACGAGAATCCGTTCGACGTGACCAAGACCTGGTCGCAGAAGGAGTTCCCGCTGATCGAAGTCGGTGAGCTGGAGTTGAATCGCAACCCGCTGAACTACTTCGCGGAAGTTGAACAGGCTGCGTTTGGCCCGAGCAACATGGTGCCAGGTGTCGGTCTGTCGCCAGACCGCATGCTGCAAGGCCGTGTATTCGCCTACGCTGACGCGCACCGTTACCGTGTGGGCACCAATCACCAGCAATTGCCGGTGAACGCTCCGCGCAGCCCGGTGAATACTTATCAGCGTGACGGCTCCATGGCGTTCGGCAGCAATGGCGGCGCGGCGCCGAACTATGAACCGAACAGCTACGTTGAGTCGCCGAAGCAAGCGCCGCATTACGCGGAGCCAGCGCTGGCCTTGAGCGGTGCCGCTGATCGTTATGATCACCGCGAAGACACCGACTACTACAGCCATGCCGGTGCCTTGTTCCGCCTGATGAGCGACGAGCAGAAAGCATTGCTGGTCAGCAACATCGCCGGTGCGATGGCGGGTGTTTCCAGCGACGTCGTCGATCGTCAGTTGCAGCATTTCTACAAAGCCGATCCGGCGTATGGAGAAGCAATCGCAAAGCTGCTCAACTGATAGCTTAACGTAGTCTAAACGAGAAGCAGAACCGCCCTCATTTGGGCGGTTTTTGCGTTATTTGGCCTGCTTTTCTCAGAATATCTTCGCTTTTATTGCGCGCGGTGAGTGACCTTCCGGTCAGGTTGGTTCAAACTACAGACTTTCAGGAAGGGAGATGTAGGGCGATGCAAGGCCACCCAGATGTAATCGATTACCTCAATACGTTGCTGACCGGCGAACTGGCCGCGCGTGACCAATATTTCGTTCATTCGCGGATGTATGAGGACTGGGGGTTCACCAAGCTCTACGAGCGCATCAACCACGAGATGGAAGAAGAAGCCGGCCACGCCGATGCGTTGATGCGGCGGATTCTGATGCTCGAAGGCACGCCGCGCATGCGTCCGGACGATCTGGATGTCGGCACCACGGTGCCTACGATGCTCGAAGCTGATCTGCGCCTCGAATACAAAGTCCGCGCTGCGCTGTGCAAAGGCATCGAACTTTGCGAGCAACACAAGGACTATGTCAGCCGCGAAATTCTGCGGGTTCAGCTCAACGACACCGAAGAAGATCACACCTACTGGCTGGAAAAGCAGCTGGGCCTGATCAAGATGATCGGTCTCGAGAACTACCTGCAATCCCACGCGTCCTGATTGCACGGTTACAAAAAAGCCCCTGTCACTTCAACGGTGACAGGGGCTTTTTCATGCCTGGCAGTTACGCCCGATCACGGATCAGCAGCGGCTTGAGGTAATGGCCGGTGTGAGATTGCTTCATCTCGGCAACCTCCTCCGGCGTACCGGTGGCAATGATCTGCCCGCCTTTGGAACCGCCTTCAGGACCGAGGTCCACCAGCCAGTCAGCGGTCTTGATCACATCGAGGTTGTGCTCGATGACCACCACAGTGTTGCCGTGGTCGCGCAGACGATGCAGAACATCGAGTAACTGCTGGATATCGGCGAAGTGCAGGCCGGTGGTTGGCTCGTCGAGGATGTACAAGGTTTTGCCAGTATCGCGTTTGGACAGCTCGCGCGACAACTTGACCCGCTGTGCTTCACCGCCGGACAGGGTCGTTGCCGACTGCCCGAGCTTGATGTAGGACAGGCCGACATCCATCAGCGTTTGCAGCTTGCGCGCCAGTGCCGGCACTGCATCGAAGAACTCCCGAGCTTCCTCGATGGTCATTTCGAGGGTCTCGTGGATGCTCTTGCCCTTGTACTTGATTTCAAGGGTTTCGCGGTTGTAGCGCTTGCTCTTGCACACATCGCAGGGCACGTAGATGTCCGGCAGGAAGTGCATTTCCACCTTGATCAGGCCATCGCCCTGGCACGCTTCGCAGCGACCGCCCTTGACGTTGAACGAGAAACGCCCCGGGCCGTAACCACGGGAGCGTGACTCGGGCACGCCGGCAAACAGTTCGCGGATCGGCGTGAACAGCCCGGTGTAGGTCGCCGGGTTGGAGCGCGGCGTACGGCCGATGGGGCTCTGGTCGATATCGACGACTTTGTCGAGATGTTCCAGACCTTTGATGCTGTCGTGCGCAGCCGCTTCCAGCGTGGTCGCGCCATTCAGTGCGGTGGCGCTCAGCGGGAACAGCGTGTTGTTGATCAGTGTCGATTTGCCCGAACCGGATACGCCAGTCACGCAAGTCAGCAGGCCGATCGGGATGTCCAGATCGACGTTGCGCAGGTTGTTGCCACGCGCACCTTTGAGCGACAGGTTGAGCTTCTTGTTGCGCGGCGTGCGTTTGGCCGGCACTTCGATCTTCACCCGGCCGGACAGGTATTTGCCGGTCAGCGAATCCGGGTGCGCCATGACTTCGTCCGGCGTGCCTTCGGCAACGATCCGCCCGCCGTGCACACCGGCGCCCGGGCCGATATCGACGACATAGTCAGCCAGACGAATCGCGTCTTCATCATGCTCGACCACGATCACCGTGTTGCCGATATCGCGCAAATGCTTGAGCGTACCGAGCAGCCGATCGTTGTCGCGCTGATGCAGGCCAATGGATGGTTCATCGAGGATATACAGAACACCGACCAGGCCGGCGCCAATCTGGCTGGCCAGACGAATCCGTTGCGCTTCGCCACCGGACAATGTGTCGGCACTGCGATCCAGCGACAGATAGTCGAGGCCGACGTTGACCAGGAATTGCAGACGCTCGCGGATTTCCTTGAGGATCTTGTCGGCGATCTCGCCACGCCGGCCGGTCATCTTCAGCGCGCCGAAATATTCGCAGGCATCGCCGATCGGCAGATTGGTCACTGCCGGCAGGGTTTTCTCCCCGACCCAGACGTGCCGGGCTTCACGGCGCAGACGCGTGCCACGGCAATCCGGGCAGGCCTGATGGCTGAGGAACTTGGCCAGCTCTTCGCGCACGCTCGCCGATTCGGTTTCGCGGTAACGACGCTCAAGATTCGGCACGATGCCCTCGAAAGGGTGCGAGCGTTTGACGATATCGCCACGATCGTTCAGGTATTTGAAGTCGACGTTTTGCGAGCCGCTGCCGTGCAGGATGAACTTCTGCTGCTCGGCGCTCAGGTCGTTGAAGGGCTTGTCCAGGCTGAACTTGTAGTGCGAGGCGAGTGAGCCGAGCATCTGGAAGTAATAGACGTTGCGCCGGTCCCAGCCGCGTATTGCACCTTCGGCCAGGGTCAGCTCGCCATTGACCAGACGCTTGATGTCGAAGAACTGTTTCACACCCAGGCCATCGCAGGTCGGGCAGGCGCCGGCCGGGTTGTTGAAGGAAAACAGCTTGGGTTCCAGCTCGCTGATCGCATGGCCGCAGATCGGGCAGGCGAAGCGTGCGGAGAAGATCATTTCTTCGCCGGGCTCGTCGTCCATCGGCGCGACCAGGGCAATGCCGTCGGCCAGTTTCAGCGCGGTCTCGAAAGACTCGGCCAGACGCTGTTGCAGATCGGCGCGGACCTTGAAGCGGTCGACGATCACATCGATCGAATGCTTCTTCTGTTTATCCAGCTTCGGGAGCTCGTCGAGCTCGCAAATGCGTCCGTTGACCCGGGCGCGGACGAAACCCTGCGCACGCAATTCTTCGAAGACCGACAGGTGTTCGCCTTTGCGTTCGCGGATCACCGGTGCCAGCAACATCAGTTTGCTGCCTTCCGGCTGCGCCAGCACCAGATCGACCATCTGGCTGACGGTCTGCGCTTCCAGTGGAATGTCGTGATCCGGGCAACGCGGCGTACCCACGCGGGCATAGAGCAAGCGCAGGTAGTCGTAGATTTCGGTGATGGTGCCGACCGTGGAACGCGGGTTGTGCGAGGTCGACTTCTGTTCGATGGAGATCGCCGGCGACAGTCCTTCGATGGTGTCGACGTCGGGTTTTTCCATCATCGACAGGAACTGCCGGGCATAGGCCGACAGCGATTCGACATAGCGGCGCTGACCTTCGGCATACAGCGTGTCGAACGCCAGGGACGACTTGCCGGATCCGGACAGGCCGGTGATGACGATCAGTTTGTCCCGTGGCAGGGTCAGGTCGATGTTCTTCAGGTTGTGGGTACGGGCCCCACGTATCAGGATCTTGTCCAAAGTGGCCTCGCTTGGCGGGCGTCGAAAACGTAGGAGTATACGGGCAAATACTGGATGGATGCACACTATCCAACGAAGGGCGTTTTGCCGTTCATGAAGAGAGTTTCATCTATACGCGTCATAGCGTCGCGATATACCCCGTCTTCCGATGGGACTGGTAGAATCGCCGCCGGTTCACACGAGGTTTTTCCATGCACGATCCCCACAGCGAACGCATGAGTGGCAGCGAGACCCGCGCGGCGAGCGGTCTGGCCCTGGTGTTCGCCTTCCGTATGCTTGGCATGTTCATGGTGTTGCCGGTGCTGGCGACCTATGGCATGGATCTGGCGGGAGCGACCCCGGCCCTGATCGGGCTGGCGATTGGCGCTTACGGTCTGACCCAGGCAATCTTCCAGATTCCGTTCGGGATCATTTCCGACCGCATCGGTCGCCGGCCGGTGATCTACCTCGGCCTGATCGTCTTCGCTCTCGGCAGTGTTCTGGCTTCCCAGGCCGATTCGATCTGGGGTGTGATCGCCGGGCGGATCCTGCAAGGCGCCGGGGCGATTTCCGCAGCGGTGATGGCGCTGCTTTCCGACCTGACCCGCGAGCAGCATCGGACCAAAGCCATGGCGATGATCGGCATGACCATCGGCCTGTCGTTCGCCGTGGCCATGGTGGTCGGGCCGTTACTGACCAGTGCGTTCGGGCTGTCCGGGCTGTTCCTCGCCACTGGCGCCATGGCGCTGCTCGGCATCCTGATCATCATGTTCATGGTGCCGCAATCCACCGGGCCGTTGCAGCACCGGGAATCCGGAGTGGCCCGGCAGGCGCTGATGCCGACGCTCAAGCACCCGGACCTGCTGCGCCTGGATCTGGGCATCTTTGTGTTACATGCCATGTTGATGTCGAGCTTCGTCGCCTTGCCGCTGGCACTGGTGGAAAAAGCCGGTCTGCCCAAGGAACAGCACTGGTGGGTCTACCTCACCGCGCTGCTGATTTCGTTCTTCGCCATGATCCCGTTCATTATCTACGGCGAGAAGAAACGCAAAATGAAACGAGTTTTGCTCGGCGCCGTCATGACATTGATGCTGACTGAACTATTCTTCTGGCAGTTCGGCGACAGCCTGCGTGCTCTGGTGATCGGTACGGTGGTGTTTTTCACCGCGTTCAATCTGCTCGAGGCATCGTTGCCGTCGCTGATCAGCAAGGTTTCACCGGCAGGCGGCAAGGGCACGGCCATGGGCGTGTACTCCACCAGCCAGTTCCTCGGTTCGGCACTCGGCGGGATACTCGGCGGCTGGTTGTTCCAGCATGGCGGTCTGTCGGTTGTGTTCCTCGGATGCGCCGCGCTGGCTGCACTTTGGCTGGCCTTTGCTGTTACCATGCGCGAACCTCCCTACGTGACGAGCCTGCGCTTGCCGTTGTCGCCCGAAGCGATCCGCGAAGCGGGTCTGGTCGAGCGCCTCAAGGCCCTGGTAGGGGTAACAGATGCAGTGATAGTCGCCGAAGAGGCGGCTGTTTACATCAAACTGGACAAAGAATTAGTGGATCGCACCACCCTCGAACGCCTGGTCAACAACCCGGCCGGGGCTGCGTGCGACGCTTAGGAGAACGTTATGGCCCGTGGGGTTAACAAAGTCATATTGGTCGGCACTTGCGGCCAGGATCCCGAAGTTCGCTACCTGCCTAACGGTAACGCCGTGACCAACCTGAGTCTGGCCACCAGCGAACAATGGACCGACAAGCAGACCGGTCAGAAGGTCGAGAAGACCGAGTGGCACCGTGTGTCGATGTTCGGCAAGGTGGCCGAGATCGCCGGTGAATACCTGCGCAAGGGTTCGCAGGTGTACATCGAAGGCAAGCTGCAGACCCGCGAGTGGGAAAAGGACGGCATCAAGCGTTACACCACTGAAATCGTGGTCGACATGCAAGGCACCATGCAACTGCTCGGCGGCCGTCCACAACAGGGCGATCAGCAAGGCGGCGGCAACAACTACCAGCAGCAGGCGCCACGTCAGCAGGCTCCACGCCCGCAGCAGTCAGCTCCACAGCAGCGTTCGGCTCCGGCGCCTCAGCAGGCCGCACCGCAACCGGCTCCGGATTTCGACAGCTTCGATGACGATATTCCGTTCTGATTTGCCGCTGTAACCGTCTTAAATGAAAAGGGCCCGTCGCTTAAACGACGGGCCTTTTTTGTGAGGCAATTTCAGCGCGACCCCTATCACCTGTAGGAGCTGACGAGTGCAACGAGGCTGCGATCTTTTGACGTTGCTTCTGAAGACCAAAAGATCGCAGCCTCGTTGCACTCGTCAGCTCCTACATGAGGAATTGTTTCAGTCGAGGATCAGATGCGGCAGGAAGCGACTTGAATCCTTGGTGATCAGACTATTGTCCTCGCGCACACCAATCCCCGCCGCCTCATCACCAATCACCCACGAGCCAATCAGCGTGTAGCTGTCGCCAAACTTCGGCAGCGGCGCGAACTCCTGCAGGATGAACGGCGCATCGGTGTAAGGCCCGTCCTCTTTGACGATCAGACCTTCCGCTGTTTGCAGTTCGATGTTGGCACCTTCGCGGGAAAAGTACGGCTTGCGCACCCAGCCCTTCGGCACGCCACTCTGCGGATTCGGATCAAGGTGCGCGGCGAGCAGATTCGGATGTCCCTTGTGCAATTCCCACAGCAGCGGCAGCGCACCTTTGTTCGACAGGATCGCCTTCCACGCCGGTTCGAAAAACTGCGTATCGCATTCGGCGATCGCCGCGCCGAACGGTTCGTGGAAGATGAATTCCCAGGCGTGCAGCTTGAACAGGTGCGGGATCCAGCGATCCTGCAGATCGACGAAACGACCCTCAGCCGTCAGGCCGATGTCTTCGATATCGATGTGGCGTGATTCGATGCCGACCTTTTCCGCGATCAGCCGCAGATAGTCGGTGGTACCTTTGTCCTCGATCGAGTCCTTCATCGAGGCAAAGTAGAACGGCCGCTTCAACTGCAATTCGGCGAAGGCCTGATGCAGCTTGGTGTCGATGCTGTTGAACTGGTCAGCATGCGGCGGCAGCGTGCCACGCTCGATGCATTGTTCCAGCCAGCCCCACTGAAAGGCCGCCGCTTCATAGAGGCTGGTCGGCGTGTCGTAGTTGAGCTCCAGCAGTTTCGCCGGCCCGTTGCCGCTGTAGGAAAAGTCCATGCGACCGTACAGATGCGGATGACCCTCGCGCCAGGAGGTGCGGATCATGTCGTAGTACGCCGCCGGGATGCTGAGGCGATCGAGCAACTCCTCGCTGTTGACGACGCGATCCACCAGGTCCATGCACATCTCGTGCAGTTCGGTGGTCGGGTCTTCCAGATCGTTTTCGATCTGCGCGAGGCTGAACTGGTAGTAGGCGCTTTCGTCCCAGTACGGTTCGTCGTCGATGGTGTGGAACAGGAAACCGAGACTCTCGGCGGTGTGTTTCCAGTCGGGGCGCTCGGCGCAGTGGATCTTTTTCATGTCAGCTGCTCGAGCGTCCGGAACTGCTGCCCCAGCCACCCCAACCGCTGCGGGCGCTGGACTGACTGCCGAAGCCGCCGCGCGAAGTCGACGAGGCAACGTTCACCGGTTTGCTCTTGCTGCTCTCGTAATCCGACTGGCTGCGCGAGGTTGTGTCAGCTCGGCGGTACTGCGTTGAAGTGTTGTACGGCTGGCGCGTTTCGCGATCACGGTAAACGGAGCGTTCGGCGTTGTTGCTCATTGCGTTGCCGATCAGCCAGCCCGTCAGCCAGCCATTGCCGCCGCCACCTGAGCCACCGGAATAGTGCGAGCCGCCGTGGCTTGCGCTGCTGCTGGTGGTGGAGTCGCCCGCCGGCATTTGCGAATTGGCGATGGCATCGAGATCCTGCGGCGTCTCGGCATTGCCCGGCACTTTGAAGCCGCCGAGTTTCGGCACGAAACGGCCATCGGAATTTTTCTGACACCAGCCAGCGGCAAAGTCTGCGTCGCACTTGGCCTTGTCGGTGTAGGGCGGGGCGATGCGCCGGTGTTCGTTCAGGGCGGCGACGTAGGCGCTGGAGCAGAGATCGGCGGCCACTTCGGCGTCGACACACTGTTCAACGCTCTGGAAATTGCGCGGCTGATCCAGCGCCGCTGCTTCACCGGAAATCGCCATCGCCACCGACGCGGCGAGGGACAATTGCACGTATTTGCTGCGTTTCATCGAGAGGCTTCCTGCCGGTCAGTGGGACGGGGTCATGCACGCGGCATTGAGCATGCCGACGCTGATCGCCACGGCGGCGACATAAATGCCGGCGGCGACTTCGCCGTTGGCGATGCGCTGGGACGTGCCCTTGAGCACCAGCCCGGTCGCAACGAACGCCAACAGCTGCACGACGGCGGCGATGACCGCCCAGAGGACAAAGTCGAGCACGTTGACCGAGTAGGCGATCACGTTGCTCGCCGGAATGGCGAAACCGATGATCGCCCCGGACAGGGCAATGGCGGCGGCAGTGTTGCCGGCACGGATCAGTTCGAATTCCTTGTGCGCGGTAATGCGCGTGTAGACGAATTGAAACAGCATGAACAGCAACACGGCGCCGATCAGGTAGACGACAAAACCGACCAGCGCGGTTTTGTTCAGGGAAACGGCCAAGACTTCCAGCATGAAAAACTTCCTTTTTTAGATGGCGCTCAAATCAGTCGTGTACAGCGAGATGCCCAGCGAGGTGCTCAGGCTGACGGTGCCTTCTTCGTCCTGTTCGACGGAGAACAGCAGCAGTTCGCGGCGATCGGTCAGGCCGGTGTCGCGGGCATACAGCATGGCGTGGTGCTTGATGGTGTAGGACTCGTCCGGGTTGACCACGTGTTCGGTCATTGGCACCAGTTCGGTCTGATGCAGCTCGGTGCCCCATTCACGGGTGTATTCAACACCGTCGTGGTGGTAGGTCGGCAGACCGATCAGGCTGTTCGGGCCGGCCAGACGCTGCAGTTCGGCGTCACTGTTGACCGTCACGTAGCTGAGGTAATTGAACAGGGTGACCGACTCGACCTGATCATCGCCAGTGACGTGGATCTGCACCCAGAAATCCTCGTCGTTCATGTAGTAGCGGTGCAGCTTGTTGGACTGGCCGAGATCGACCCAACCGGCGCTCCACACCGCTTGATCGAATGGCACCCGCACCGAAGTCGAGCCTTCCAGCAGCAATGCCAGGGTCGTGTCGAAGCGCACGCCTTTGCCTTGTGCCATGCCCAGTGGGCCGCTGGCGGCGGTGGTCGTTGGCGCAGCGGTCTGCCAATTGCTGGTGCCGAGCAAGTCTTTAAACCATCCCATGGGTACGTTCCTTGAAGCGGGTGGAGGTGTTCGGGGGTGAAAAAGTGGCGGTAGTGTACCGATCCGAGCGACGAACGAGCAGACAAAATGAAAAGGTTGTGCGGGGGGACGAATCCCTTTGTAGGAGCTGCCGAAGGCTGCGATCTTTTGATCTTGTCTTTTAAAAGCAACATCAAAAGATCGCAGCCTTCGGCAGCTCCTACAAGGGTTTGCGCAACAGCTTACTGCGCGGACTTGTGCTTCAGCCGCTCAAGGATCGCATTGGCGCTGCCTTCGTTCGGCGTGATGCCGGCGTCGCGCAGTTTGCGTTCCAGGTCGTTGCCGGTGGAGGCGTCGGCCAGTTCGTCTGCGGCGTTCAGTTCGGCAGCGCGTTGCTGCTGCTTGGCTTGCAGGCGGTTCAGGGTGCCGACCGCAGTTTCCAGTTTGCCGTTGGCGCCGCCGCTGGCAATCGAGGCGCTGACCTGGGCTTTCTGCACGCTATCGCGGGCCTTGGCCATGTCCACTTGCTGGCGCAGGCTCTTGATCCGCGATTCGGCTTTGCTGATGTCTTTGCGCATGTTGTCGGCGTAGGCGCCGAATTCATCGCTGAGTTTCTTCTCGGCAGCGAGGTCGTTGGTCAGGGTCGAAATCGCTTCGGCCACTTCCAGCGCCAGGTCTTCACGGCCGGCATTCAACGCGGCCACAGCCTTGGCTTCGAGGTCCTTGATCTTGGCGTCGTATTCGCTGACGCGGTCGGCGGCCAGTTTGTGCTTGGCCATGATCGTTACCAGTTCGCGGCGGGCATTGGACAGCGCGGTGTCGGCGTCGCGGATTTCCTGATCGAGGATGCGCAGGGCCTGCTGGTCGGCGATGGCTTCGCCGACTTCATTGGCGCCGCCGCGCAGTGCGGTGAACAACTTGCTCCAGATGGACTGAGTCATTGGATATTCCCTGTTGATTACTTGAAGAAGTGTTCGAAGGCTTCGCTGGCGCGCTGCACGTTGTCGACCAGGGTTTTCACCTCGGTGACCACGTTGGTCAGGCTCGAATCAGCACTGAGGGCGCCGAACATGTTGTAGACGGTCTGCCCGTTCGGCATCGATTCGATCCCGATCGACGACAGCGGGAACATCTCGCGGCTGCGCAGCACGGCATCGTTGAACGCCTGGACGTTGCTGATCGAATCGATGTCCACCAGCACGGTGTCGACGATGATCTGCTGGCCGGCCAGGGCGATGTGAATCGGCAGGCCGCCGAATTCGTTCATTTCCAGCTTGATGCTCGGCTCGGAGCTCTGGATCAGGGACAGCGAAATCTCTTGGGAAGCCACCTCGTCCAGCGCCTTGAGGGCATTGAAGAGGCTGTCGATGGTCCAGTTGTTGCCTGCGCTCATGTATTTCTCCGACATGAAAGAGCCAGCCAGAATCGGTTGGCGTAGCTGTTGCTCCATTTGCTTGAGCAAGCTTCGGTTTTCCGGAAGCACCCAAGTTTCGTGTTTCACATAACCGGCGGCGGCCAGGCCTGCGCGCATCTGCTTCATGTAGAAGCTCGACGGTTTTTTCGCTGACGTCTTGCCACGCTCGCCCTTGGGGCTGGCTGCGGCAGTCGTCCGAGTGCGGCTTGTCATGGCTGGAATCCGGTTATGAGCGTCTCACGCGTGGGCCACACTACAACCAATGCAAAGTGCCATCAATGACTCACGCGTGAGATTTTCATGACAGACGCAAAAAGGCCCGCAACGCGGCGGGCCAGGGGATTGCGCAGTTGTTGCTAGGCGTTGCTGCTCAGGAATTCGTCAGTGGATACCACGCTGGCATAGGCGAAACCCAGCGCCGCCATGAAGGCTGCGTGCACATGGGCGGCCGGCACCGTCAGGCCGTTGAATTCCAGATCACGGCTGGCGCAGGCATCGTGAATCACGGTCACGCTGTAACCCATGTCCGCCGCCGCGCGGGTGATGCCATCGACGCACATATGGCTCATGCTGCCGACCACCACCAGGTCGGTGATGCCTTGTTCGTCTAGCACCGCTTTCAGTTCGGTTTCACGGAAGGAGTTGACGAAGTGCTTGAGCACCACCGGCTCGTCGGCGCGGTTGAGCACTTTCGGATGCAGTTTCGCGCCCTCGGAGCCGGGAGTGAAAAACGGTGCCTCGTCGGAAGTGAATTCATGCCGAATGTGCACCACCGGATCGCCCGTTTCGCGAAAGGCTGCGATCAGCCGTGCGGCGTTGTCCGCAGCGGCGTCGGCGCCGACCAGCGGCCACTTGCCTTGGGGGAAGTAGTCGTTCTGGATATCGACTACGATGAGCGCTTGCTTGGCCATGGGATTGTCCTCGAGGCAGTGATTGGGTGTGGCCTCAGTATTGACGCTGGCCGAGGATTCGAGGATTGGCCGCACCGACAATAGACGGGGGAAAACTGACAATGGCTGCACAAAGAGCCGCCACCGCTGAACTGGGCGTGCTGATTTACCCCGGCGCGCAACTGGCGGCGGTGCACGGTCTGACCGATCTGTTCGCGGTGGCCAACCGCATTGCCGCCGAGTATCAGGCTGTGCAATTGCCCTTGCTGCGGGTCAGTCACTGGCAGGTCGAGGGCGAGCAGTTGCCGACGCGGGTTTACGACAGTCATCCCGGTGCCGAAGACGCTTTGCTCGCCGTGCTGATTCCACCGTCCCTCGGCGGATTCGATGCGGCGCAGATGACCGCGAGTCTTGCGCAATGGCTGCGCGATCAGCATGCGCGCGGCGCAACGCTTGGTGGTGTCTGTGTGGGCTCGTTGATGCTCGCCGAAAGCGGCTTGCTCGACGGTCGCAGCGCCACCACCCACTGGACCTCGGCCCAGGCTTTTGCCGAGCGTTACCCGAAGATCAAATTGAAGGCCGACACGCCGATTGTCGACGACGGCGACCTGATCACCACGGCCGGGCTGATGGCCTGGTCCGAGCTGGGACTGCGCCTGGTCGATCGCTTGCTTGGCCCGAGCATCGCCACCGCGACCGCGCGTTTTCTGGTGATGGAACACAGCGACAGCGCCAGTGAATGCGGGAGCAATTTCGCGCCGATCCTCAGCCATGGCGACGCGTCGATTCTCAAGGTCCAGCACTGGCTGCAAAGCACCGGGGCGACGGATGTTTCGCTGAACGCGATGGCCGAGCGCGCGGGACTTGAAGAGCGTACTTTCCTGCGCCGATTCCGCGCCGCGACAGGCTTGAAACCGACCGAATATTGCCAGCACCTGCGGGTTGGCAAAGCGCGAGAAATGCTCGAGTTCACCAATGGCACGATCGACCACATTGCCTGGACGGTGGGCTATCAGGATCCGGGCGCGTTTCGTGCGATCTTCAAGAAGATCACCGGGCTTGGGCCGAGTGATTACCGGGGACGGTTTGGTCTGACGCGGTAGCCTGGGCACTGGAGTAACCCTGTGGGAGCTGGCTTGCCAGCGATGCGATCAATCAGTTGCAAAACAGGTGACTGATCCACCGCCATCGCTGGCAAGCCAGCTCCCACAGGTTTTTGCACAAGACCACGGATCGTGCAATTTGCCGGAGTTTTGCGCGCCGTCGTGCAGTTTGAAACAGGCCTCATGCCAGCACATTCACGGCAGGCTCCCGATTATCGGGCGGTTCGTGGGGATCGCTGATTGGCCTGATCTCTGCAATTTCCTTTGAGAACCCATCGACTGATAAAAGGGGAACGCATGACCCCGACACCCAGCAACAAAATCGTCGTTGCCCATTCGGTGCGTGCCGAGGCGCCGCAACATGAAGTCGAGACCAACAAGGCTCTGGCGCGCTGGTTGGCGCAGATTCTCGGTTGCAAGTTCGGCGGCAGTTACGACCCGGCCAAACATTCGGGCCGCGACCTCTATCTGCTGCCGACGCAGACAATCGTCGGCGCCGCCCACGCGCAAGCGCTTGGCATCAACGGCCCCGATGACTTGTGGGGCGGTTACGTCGAATACGATTTCATCTGCACCAAAGCCATCAGCCACGGCTTGCGCAGCCATCTGGCGCACGCGCCGCAGGGCTGGTCGCCGCTGTTCTCGGAGCGGGTGCGCAACGTTGTGCTCGACGGTCTCAGCGTATTTGCCCTGGAAGATGCACGGCCCGCCGCCGAACATCTGCTGTACGCCGGGCCGATTCGCTTGAAGCCGATTCACGCTTGCGCCGGTCGCGGTCAGGAAGTGATCAGGAGCCTCGACGCGTTCGATGAAATCCTCGCTCGCCCAGAAGCGGAGAGTGTGTTCAATGACGGCGTAGTGCTGGAGCAGGACTTGCTCAACGTCGTCACCCACAGCGTCGGCCAGTCGTTGATCGGCGGCAAAGTGTTGAGCTACTGCGGTGATCAATACTTGACCGAGGACGGCCAGGGCGAGGAGGTCTACGGCGGTTCGAACTTGCTGGTGGTGCAGGGCGGCTATGACGAGTTGCTCGCGCTGGATCTGCCTGATGATGTGCGTCTGGCCATCGAGCAGGCGCAGGTTTTCGACAGTGCCGCCAACGAAGCCTACCCACGCTTCTTCGCCTCGCGGCGCAATTACGATATCGCCCAGGGCCTCGACGCCAGCGGCAACCCGCGCAGCGGCGTGCTCGAACAATCCTGGCGCATGGGCGGTGCCAGCAGCGCCGAAGTGGCGGCGCTGCAAAGCTTCGTCAACGATCCACAGATGCGCGCGATTCGCGTGTCGTCGGTGGAAACCTATACCGATCAGGCGCTGCCGGCGGACGCCATCGAGGTCTATCGCGGCCCGGCGGAAAACAGCGCGTTTCTTCTCAAATATGTGACGGTCCAATCCTATGACGGCTAGAAGCGAAAGCATTCAAATCGACATTGATGACGAACAGATGAGCGGGACTTTTCTCAGTCCCAAATCGAAGGTCCCGGGGGTGTTGTTTGTGCACGGTTGGGGCGGCAGTCAGGAACGTGATCTGGAACGGGCCAAAGGCATCGCCGGCCTGGGTTGTGTGTGCCTGACCTTCGACCTGCGCGGGCATACCGGCGGCACCGGGATCCCGCTGACCCGGGTGACCCGTGAAGACAATCTGCGTGACTTGCTGGCGGCCTATGATCGCCTGTTGGCGCACCCGGCGCTGGATACCTCGGCGATCGCTGTGGTCGGCACCAGTTATGGCGGTTATCTGGCCTCGATCCTGACGTCATTGCGCCCGGTGCGCTGGCTGGCGCTGCGCGTGCCGGCGCTGTACCGGGATGAACAATGGCACACGCCCAAGCGCGATCTGGACAAGGCCGACCTGCGCGATTATCGCGGCACGCTGGTGCGCGCCGACAGCAATCGCGCCCTGCATGCCTGCTCGCAATTCACGGGCGATGTGCTGTTGGTGGAATCGGAAACCGACGATTTCGTGCCCCACGCGACGATCATGAGTTACCGCGCCGCCTGTCAGCAGACTCACTCGTTGACTCACCGGATCATCGATGGCGCGGATCACGCATTGAGTGACCCGGTGTCGCAGCAGGCCTACACCTCGATTCTGGTGGACTGGATTACCGAGATGGTGGTGGGGGAGCGGTTGAGCATTATCCAATCCTGAGAAATCAAAAGATCGCAGCCTCCGGCAGCTCCTACAGACAGATTGCATTCCAAATGTAGGAGCTGCCGAAGGCTGCGATCTTTTGATCTTGATTCTAATGTGTGGGTTTCTTCTCTATGCGCAACGCCTTGGCCTTGGCTTCCACCACCAGATACATCACCACCGTAATCAACAGCGGCAGCAGAAAATAAATCGCCCGATACGCCAGCAATCCCGCGACCAGACTGCCGCGCGATGCCTCGTGCTGCAGCAGCGCCACGAACACTGCCTCAAGCACACCCAGCCCCGCCGGAATGTGCGTGATGACCCCGGCAATCGCGCTGATCAACAGCACGCCGAGCACCAGCGGATAATCCAGTTTGCTCGGCAGCAGAGTGAAGATCACCGCCGCCATCAGCGACCAGTTCAGCGCGCCCAAGAGCAATTGCAGCACCGCCATGCGCAGCGACGGCAAGTTGATTTCCACGCCGCGTATCGACCACTCGCGGCGCTTGGAAAACTGACACGCCGCCAGATAGCCGGCGCTGACCAGCAGCAATAACACCCCGACCAGTTGCAAGGCCGAACTGCTGAGCTTCCAGCCCGGCGGCATAGTCACCAGACCGCTGCTGAACACTACGCCGGCGATGGTCATGTAGCCGAACCAGTTGGTCGCCAGGCTCAGGCCAAGAATCTTGGCGATGTTGCCTTTGCTTACGCCCAGCCGCGAATACAGGCGATAGCGCATGGCGATGCCGCCGACCCAGGCGCTGAGATTGAGGTTGAAGGCGTAGCTGATGATGCCCACCGGCAGGATCTGCTTCCAGGTCAGGTCTTGCCGAATGTAAGTGCGGCCGATCAGGTCGAAACTGGCGTACACCAGAAAACTCAGCAGGGTCAGGCTGGCGGCGATGATCAGCGTGCGCACCTTGAAATCGGCGAGGGTCTCCAGCACCTCGGCCCATTCGATGCGGGTGGCGAACATCGTCAGCAGGACGATCAGCGCGAGGAAAAACAGGATGGTCAGCGGACGTTTCCAGCGGCTCCATTTCGACGGCGCCGCTTGTGCCGAATGGCTATCGGAGTGCACTTCGGAATGACTCATGGACGCGCACCTCGGAACGGCTTCAGACGCGGTTTATGCGCCGGCAGCCAACCGGCCATGGCCGGGAAGTGCCGCAGGAAGTGGAACACCAGAAAGCCCACGGTCATGTGCCAGATGCGCCCACGCGGCAACAGCTTGGCGTCCATGGCTTTGCAGTGGTTCTGGCTGAGGTCTTCGAGGCGCTCGTACAGGTGCTGATTGAATGCGCGGTCGCGGATCAGCACGTTGGCTTCCAGGTTCAGTGACAGGCTCAGCGGGTCGAGATTGCTCGAGCCGACGGTGCTCCAGTCATCGTCGACCAGCGCGACCTTGCCGTGCAGCGGGCGCTGGCAGTATTCGTGAATCTGCACGCCGGCACGCAGCAGATAATCGTAGGTCATGCGCGCTGCCAGTTTGGCTACGAGCATGTCCGGCTGGCCCTGCAGGATCAGCCGCACCTCGACGCCACGGCGGGCGGCGTTGCGGATTTCGCGCAGCAAACGGTAGCCGGGAAAGAAGTAGGCGTTGGCGATGATTACCCGGCGCTTGGCCTTGCGCAGCACCTGCAAATACACGTCTTCGATATCGGTGTTGTGTTGATCGTTATCGCGGAACACCAGGCGCACCTGGCCGTCGTGGTCGGTGAAGGCCATTTCCTCCAGACGCTGGCGCCGGCGCTGCCACCAGAACCGCGCGCGTCCGGGACGACCGCTTTGCAGCAGGGCGAAGTGATGGATATCGGCGACCACCGGGCCCTGGATCTCCACCGAGTAATCCTGCTTGGCTTCAGGGCCGAAATCGGCCAGGTGATCGCCGGAAAAGTTGATCCCGCCGATGAACGCGATCAAGCCGTCGACCACCACGATCTTGCGGTGCAAGCGGCGGAACCAGTTGGTGCGGATGCCCAGGTGCTTTGGCGCCGGATCGAAGATCTGCAAGTGCACGCCGGCATCGCTCAAGGCCGACAGATAGCCAGTGCTCAGCTCGCCACAGCCGAAGCCGTCGAGGCTGACCGTGGTGCGCACGCCGCGCTGGGCGGCTTCGATGAGGATCTGCTGCAACTCGGCGCCGACCTTGTCTTCGAAAACGATGAAGGTCTCCAGCAGAATCTCGCTCTTGGCTGCGCGCATCGCTTCGAACACGCGGGGGAAATATTCCTCGCCGTTCTCCAGCAGCTCTACGCGGTTGTTGCTGTGCCATTGATACTCGACGTCAACGTGGCCGGGCTCGCGCACCGGCGGGTTCAGCGGGACCGGGTCGACGGCAGATTTTTCCAGTGGCGCACTGTTCATAGTTCAATCTCCACCGATAACGGTGCGTGGTCGGAAAGGTGTGACCAGGGCCGGTTGGTCAATACTTTTGGCCGGCTGGCCTTGAGGTTGCGTACGTAGATGCGGTCGAGTCGTAGCGCTGGCAGCCGCGCGGGAAAACTGCGCGCGGGCTTGCCGTACTGCTCGGCGAAAACTTCGCGCAGGCCACAGGGCTTGAGTTGCGCATCGGCGCGCTGGCGCCAGTCGTTGAAATCGCCAGCGACGATCACCGGGGCATCGGCGGGCAATTCAGCGAGACGTTGCATCAGCAGATCCAGTTGCGCGTTGCGGTGGCTCTCGCGCAGGCCCAGATGCACGCAGATCGCGTGCACTTCGGTGCCGTCGCCAGGCAGGCGCAGCACGCAATGCAACAGGCCGCGGTTTTCATGGCCGCTGATCGACACGTCGAGGTTGTCGTGGCGGATGATCTGAAATTTCGACAGCAGCGCATTGCCGTGATCGCCCGCCGGGTACACCGCGTTGCGCCCGTAGGCGAACTGCGGCCAGAGGCTGTCGGCGAGAAATTCGTATTGCGGCATCGTCGGCCAGTTGTCGTAGCGTTTCGGATGCTGCTCGTGAGTGCCGTGCACTTCCTGCAGAAACACCACGTCGGCGGCGACGCTGCGCACCGCTTCACGCAGCTCCGGCAGAATGAAACGCCGGTTCAGCGCGGTGAAGCCCTTGTGGGTGTTGACCGTCAGTACGGTGAAGGTGCGCACCGAGGGCGCAACCACGGAGCCTTCGTCGGTGAAACCGACCGGTTCGGGAATACTCATGACAGAACTCCTTCTGCGGCAACTTGCCCTGGAGTCGTGGCGAGGTCTTTATCGAGGTCGAAGTGCTGCAAGAGGTTGCGTGCGTCGTAGGGCGCGCGGACTTTGATGTCGTTGTCGAAGTAGCAGAACACTTCGCGGGATTTGCGCGCGCGGGGTTTCAGGCGTGGCGCTATCAGGTGGGCGTCCTCTGGCTGATTACCGTGATGCCAGGCGTCGATGCGCTCGGCCCAGCGCTTGAGCGCTTGTTCGGAATAACCGCTGGCGTAGAGCTCTTCGGCGCCGTGCAGGCGCAGATAGACGAAGTCGCTGGTGAGGTCTTCGCGGTACGGCCATTTGCCGGCGGTATCGGCAATGACCAGCGCGGTGTTATGGCGCTTGAGCAGGCGCACGAACTCCGGGTCGATAAAGCTCTCGTGACGGATTTCCACGGCATGGCGCAACGGCTTCTTGCGCCAGGCTTTGACGCTGGCGTGTCCGGGCAGATGCGAGTCGTGCTGGCGGGCGAGGGCGGCTGCGGCTTGGGTATCGTGGGGCAGTTGCGCGAGAAAGTGATCGAAGCGCTCGGCGTCGAATTTGAAATTCGGCGGAAACTGCCAGAGGATCGGCCCGAGTTTTTCCTTCAGCTCCAGCACGCCCGAGGCAAAGAAATTCGCCAGCGGTTTTTCGATTTCGCGCAAACGGCGCACGTGGGTGATGAAGCGCGGTGCCTTGACGCTGAAGACGAAGTCATCCGGGGTTTCGGCGTACCACTGAGCGTAACGTTCGGGGCGTTGCAGGGCGTAGAACGATCCATTGATTTCGATGCTGTTGACCGCGCGGGAGGCGAACTGCAATTCGCGCTTCTGCGCCAGTCCCTTCGGGTAGAAATCCCCGCGCCACGGGGCGTAGCGCCAGCCTGAAATACCGATGTGAATCGTCGCCATCCCATCCTCCCGTAGAAAGTCCTCGTGTTGCCGATGTTTTGTGATGACTGCGGCGGGGGCGGGAAAGTTTCGGTGGTGTTACGGACGGTCGCGGGTGAAGCGAAGATCAAGAGCTTACCCCCTCACCCCAACCCTCTCCCCCAAGGGGGCGAGGGGGAAGGGAGCAGATCTTCATGGTCTTCAGGACTTGAGTTCGACTCAAGACGTGCAGTTGGTGATTTTGGTCATGCAACTCGGTCGGCTCCCTCTCCTGGGGGAGAGGGCTGGGGTGGGGGGCTCTTGAACTTGCCGCGCAATTACCGATCAGTTCCTTACCAGGGTCAGCCACGGGAGATCGGAGCTTTGCGCAATTTCAGGATCGCCATTCTGCTGGGAGCGCTGCTGTGCTTGGGCGTCAACACATCGCAAGCCGTCGCGCTACCGGGCGTTCCGGCGGCCGCCGACACGGCGGAAAAACCCGCCGAACCGGAACCGCTCGTGCAGGGCGGTCTGCTCGGGGCGATCAGTACGAGCATCGACGACGTGCAGGAAAAACTCGATCTCAACGAACACCTGGTCGATGCCTGGCGGCTGCGCGCCGACCGCGCGGCGGATGAGGTCGACAGGCTGGTCAAGCAACCGTCAAACCGCTCGGGCTGGAGCGTGGCCGGGGATTTCCTTACGTTGTCGGGAGTGTGGCTGGGCAGTTTCGCCCTGCTCACCGTGCTCGGCAGTTTGCTGGCCAAGCGTCTGCGTGAGGGCCGTTGGTTGCGCACCCGCCAGCGCAGTCAGGATCTGCTCGGCTATGTGCTGCCGTACACCGTGCCGGCGCTGATCTGCCTGCCGCTGACGCTGTATGTCAGCCATTTTCTGCAAGCTTCGGTGGGCCGCGCGCTGGCGCTGTGTCTGGCCTATGCCACCAGCAGCGGCATCTTTTCCACGTCGATGTTGTTGTGCGTGGTGGTGATGTTCAATGTCGGCCATAAGCGCGCCGCCGCGCGAATCATCCGTGAATACTGCCCGCGCCCACTGTTCCTGATCGGCTTTCTCGCAGCCCTCAGCGATGCCCTGACCAGCCCGCAGATCGCCCGGCAACTGGGCGGCAATATCACCAGCAGCATCGCCGTGTTCACCGGGCTGATCGCCTCGGTCATCTTCGGTTTGCTGGTGATTCGCCTGCGCCGCCCGGTGGCGCATCTGATCCGCAATCGCCCGCTCGCTCAGCGTTTGAAACAACCGTCGCTACAGGAATCGCTGCGGATATTTTCCGGGCTGTGGTACTGGCCGATCGTGCTGATGGTGCTGGTCTCGGCGGTCAGCCTGATCGGCATTGGCGAGGACAATCAGAAAGCCCTGCGCTGTGCCTTGTTCACCACCGTGCTGCTGATCGCCACAGTGTTTCTCAGCACCGTGTTGCAGCACTTGTTCAAATCACGCAAGGCCGAGGCGATCCAGCGCAGCAGTGCCTACAAGGAACGTTTTCTCAGTCTGTTGCATGCGTTGCTGCGCATCGTCATGGCGATTGTGTTCATCGATATTCTCGGGCGGATTTGGGGCGTGTCGCTGCTCGATTTCGCCCAGAGCAGCACGGTCGGCCGGGCGATCAGCAATGCCTTGAGCAGCATCGGTCTGATCTTCCTGGTGACGTGGCTGCTGTGGGTGGTGCTTGACACGGCGATTCAGGAAGCGCTGAAACCGCCGCTGAGCAAACGCGCGGCACGCCAGCCGAGCACGCGGGTGAAAACCATCCTGCCGCTGCTGCGCAACGCGATCAAAATCATCCTCGTGGTGATCTGCGCGATTACCACCATGGCCAACCTCGGCATCAACGTCGCGCCGCTACTGGCCGGTGCGGGCGTGGTCGGTCTGGCGATCGGTTTCGGTTCGCAGCAACTGGTGCAGGACGTCATCACCGGGTTGTTCATCATCATCGAAGACACACTGTCGATCGGCGACTGGGTGGTGCTCGATTCCGGCCACGCCGGCACCGTGGAAGGCCTGACCATCCGCACCCTGCGCCTGCGTGACGGCAAGGGCTTTGTGCACTCGGTGCCGTTCGGCCAGATCAAGGCTGTGACCAACCAATCACGCCAGTTCGCCTTCGCGTTTTTCTCGGTGCAGTTCACTTACGACACCGACGTCGACAAGGCCATCGAGCTGATCCGCGAGGCCGGCGATTCGATCCGCGAAGACCCGTTCCTCAAGTACAACCTGCAAGGGCCACTGGATGTGTTTGGCGTGGACAAGATGGACCTCAACGGCGTGGTGCTGACGGCGCAATTCCGCACGGTGTCCGGTGGCCAATATGCGGTGAGCCGCGCGTTCAACCAGCGCTTGAAGAAGCTTGTGGATAACACACCGAATGTGCATTTTGCGCAGACTTATCCACAGCAGGTGTTATTGCCGAAGCGGCAGGAGGAG
>NZ_RCOD01000018.1:0-58067 GCF_004307505.1 Pseudomonas sp. Sample_11 | reverse complement strand
CGAATTATAGACCTCTGGAATCTGCCGTCAACCGTTAATTTCGCTTTTCTTTCAATAACTTGCGTATTGGTTAAAAAACATCCAATCAGATGAGAAAAGAGCTCTTCTATATAGAAGAAGATTTAAAGGACGCCTTCCTCCTTCAACATAGCCACCGCACCTGCCCCCAGACCCAGCACCCGCTGCAGAACCTCTAACGTGTGCTCACCCAATAAAGGAGGCGCATGACGATATTCAACGGGCGTCTCCGACAATCGAATCGGGCTGGCCACCTGGGGCACCATCCCCGCCAATGCATGAGGCAGTTCGATCGCCAGACCGCGCGCCTTCACTTGTGGATCCTCAAACACCTGCGACAGATCATTGATCGGCCCACAAGGCACACCCGCCTGCTCCAATTGAGCAACCCACTCGGCCGTGGTCTTGAAGACCGTAGCTTGGCGGATCAACGGGATCAGCACCGCGCGGTTCGCTACCCGCAGCTTGTTGGTCGCGAAGCGCGGATCATCCGCCCACTGCGGTTGCCCCGCGACCTCGGCGAACTTGCGGAACTGCCCGTCATTCCCCACGGTGAGGATGAAATCGCCATCCGCCGTAGGAAAGTCCTGATAAGGCACGATGTTGGGATGGGCATTGCCCAGGCGCTTTGGCGCATTGCCGGTGGTCAGGTAGTTCATCGCCTGGTTCGCCAGACATGCGACCTGTACATCCAGCAACGCCATATCGATGTGCTGGCCGCCACCGTCGTGATCGCGATGAGCCAATGCCGCGAGGATCGCCACCGTCGAATACAGCCCGGTGAGAATATCCGTCAGCGCCACGCCCACTTTCACCGGGCCAGCGCCTTCATCTCCTTCAGGTCGACCAGTCAGACTCATCAAGCCGCCAAGGCCCTGAATCATGAAGTCATACCCTGCACGCTTGGCGTAAGGGCCGGTCTGGCCGAAGCCGGTGATGGAGCAATAGATCAGATTCGGGTTGAGCGCCTTCAGCGACTCATAGTCCAGACCATAGGCCGCCAGACCACCTACTTTGAAATTCTCAATCAGAATGTCCGACTTTGCCGCCAGGTCGCGCACCAGCTTCTGCCCTTCAGGGCGGGTGAAGTCGATGGTCACCGATTGCTTGTTGCGGTTGGCCGAGAGGTAATAAGCCGCTTCCGACGTGTTCTCGCCGTAAGCGTCTTTAAGGAAGGGCGGACCCCAGGCGCGGGTATCATCACCATTGCCCGGGCGCTCGACCTTGATCACTTCGGCGCCAAGGTCGGCGAGGATTTGCCCGGCCCAAGGCCCGGCCAGCACTCGCGATAAATCCAGTACCCGCAGATGCGACAGCGCGCCCATGGTCCGCCCTCCTATTAATAGAACGCCTGCAGACCGGTTTGTGCACGCCCGAGGATCAGCGCGTGAACGTCATGGGTACCTTCATAGGTATTGACCACTTCCAGGTTGACGAGGTGACGGGCCACGCCGAACTCATCGGAGATGCCGTTACCACCGAGCATGTCGCGCGCCATCCGCGCGATATCCAGCGACTTGCCGCAGGAGTTGCGCTTCATGATCGAAGTGATTTCAACGGCGGCGGTACCTTCGTCCTTCATCCGGCCCAAGCGCAGGCAGCCTTGCAGCGCCAGAGTGATCTCGGTCTGCATGTCGGCGAGCTTCTTCTGTACCAGCTGAGTTGCGGCCAGCGGACGACCGAACTGCTGACGATCCAGAGTGTATTGGCGCGCAGTGTGCCAGCAGAATTCGGCGGCGCCCAGCGCGCCCCAGGAAATGCCATAGCGTGCGGAGTTGAGGCAGGTGAACGGGCCTTTCAGGCCACGGACATCCGGGAAGATGTTTTCTTCCGGCACGAACACGCTGTCCATGACAATCTCACCGGTGATCGAAGCGCGCAGGCCGACCTTGCCGTGAATCGCCGGAGCGCTCAGACCTTTCCAGCCTTTCTCCAGAACGAAGCCACGGATATCGCCGGCATCGTCCTTGGCCCAGACCACGAATACGTCAGCGATCGGGCTGTTGGTGATCCACATTTTCGCACCGGTCAGGCTGTAGCCGCCATCGACCTTACGCGCCCGGCTAATCATCGCGCCCGGATCAGAACCGTGGTTCGGCTCGGTCAGACCAAAGCAACCGATCCATTCGCCGGAAGCCAGCTTCGGCAGATACTTCTGTTTCTGTGCCTCGGTACCGAATTCGTTGATCGGCACCATCACCAGCGAGGACTGCACACTCATCATCGAGCGATAGCCGGAGTCGACGCGCTCGACCTCTCGGGCAATCAGACCGTAGCTGACATAGTTCAGACCGCTGCCACCGTATTGTTCGGGAATGGTCGCACCGAGCAGGCCGACTTCACCCATCTCGCGGAAGATTGCCGGATCGGTCTTTTCATGACGGAAAGCTTCGAGCACACGCGGCGCCAGACTCTGTTGAGCGAACTGGGCGGCGGTGTCGCGGATCATCCGCTCTTCTTCGGTGAGCTGTTGATCCAGCAGCAGGGGATCGATCCAATTGAAACTAGCTTTACCGCCCATGAGTGTGCCCTCGTAATCGGGTGAATTAACGTGGCATTGATCCTAGGCGCGGTTCGCCATCGCGGCAAACGAGGATTTCGCATCCTGTTGTGCTAATTTCTCACTCCGAAACGTCGCGAATTGCCTTTTATGCGGCGCATTAGTGAGGTTGACGTACATGCGCAGGAAGATCCCCAGCACGGCCGCCCTGATCAGCTTCGAAGCTGCCGCCCGCCATGAGAGCTTTACCCGAGCCGCTGAAGAGCTGTCGCTCACACAGGGTGCCATTTGCCGACAGATCGCCAGCCTTGAGGAATTCCTCAGCGTGGAGTTGTTCCGACGCTCGCGACGTGGGGTGAAGCTGACGGAAGCGGGACTTTCCTACAGTCGTAGGGTGGCGACTCAGCTCGATGCAGTGGAGCGCGACACCCTCTCGGTGATGGGCCAGCAGGGCACCAACGTCATCGAGCTCGCTGTCGTCCCGACCTTCGGCACGCAATGGCTGCTGCCACGCCTCAAGGATTTTCAGCTCAAGCACCCGGAAGTAACCGTCAATCTGACCAACCGCACTCGGCCTTTCCTGTTTGCCGATACCGAATTCGATGCCGCGATCTACTTCGGTGATGCCGATTGGTCGGGTACCGAATCCCACAGGTTGATGGGCGAAAATCCGATGCCGGTGTGCAGCCCCGCCCTACTCGGCGACCACACGCAGCTGACAGCGCAAGCCATCGCCGAGCTACCGCTGCTGCAGCAGACCACACGACCTTACGCCTGGCGCCAATGGTTCAACTCGCAACAGCTGAATATTCCGCGCGACATGACAGGCCCACGCTACGAGCTATTCTCCATGCTTGCCCAGGCAGCCATGCACGACATGGGCGTCGCGCTGATTCCGCCGTTTCTGATTCAGCGCGAGCTGACAGAGAAACGTCTGGTGGTTGCCAACCCTCAAGCGCTCTCCAGCATCAAGGCCTATTACCTGATGATTCCGGAGCGAAAGGTCGAATCGGCATCGCTGAAGGCATTTCGCGACTGGCTGGTAAATCAAGCGCAGAGCTACAGCCTAGAAGAATAAAGACTCTGCGCAATACTTAACCCCGTAGTCAGAAAAACCAAAGCCCTACAGATATAACTATTTGTCGCTTCTGCGCAGACTGTATCCGAAAGTCGTACAGACGTCCCACAAGCTGCCAAACACGTGGCTTTGAGCCTCTAATGGCGACTCATTACTGCCTATTCACGCCACCGATGCGAATTTTTTTCAAATTCAGCCAGAATCCATGCAGGGCACGGCCTGTAAGGGGTTCAACTGGCCATCTGCGACATTCGGTCACGGCATGACTTGTAGTTAATTTTCCGTCACGCGTCATAATCCCTTGAAGGGCATAAAGTTCGCCTGCAAAATGCCGCGCCCCGCCCTGATTCGGCGGGATCGTGCTGATCGGCCGCCCCAGTCGCACCATCCGTAGTGCATGGGTTTACTCAATAAGATCACGCAGGAGATTTGACGTGCACATTGGTGTTCCTCTCGAAACCCAGACCGGTGAAACACGGGTTGCTGCAACCCCGGAAACCATCAAGAAGCTGATCAGCCAAGGCCATAAGGTCACTGTGCAAAGCGGCGCTGGCGTCAAAGCCAGTGTCGTTGACAGTGCCTATGAAGCGGCCGGCGCAAGCATTGGCAGCGCCAATGACGCGTTTGGCGCCGAGCTGATTCTCAAAGTGGTCGCGCCAAGCGATGCCGAACTGACGCTGATCAAGCGCGGTGCGGTGCTGGTGGGCATGCTCAACCCATTCAACAACGAGACCATCGCGAAGATGGCCGAGTGCGGCATTACCGCGTTCGCCCTCGAAGCGGCGCCGCGTACCTCGCGGGCGCAGAGTCTTGATGTGTTGTCGTCGCAGGCGAATATCGCCGGCTACAAAGCGGTGTTGCTCGCGGCTCACTATTACCCACGCTTCATGCCGATGCTGATGACTGCTGCGGGCACCGTGAAAGCGGCGCGCGTGCTGATTCTCGGCGCGGGCGTGGCCGGTTTGCAGGCGATTGCCACAGCGAAACGCCTGGGTGCGGTGATCGAAGCGTCCGACGTGCGTCCAGCGGTGAAGGAACAGATCGAATCCCTCGGCGCCAAGTTCGTCGACGTGCCTTACGAGACCGATGAAGAGCGCGAATGTGCCGTCGGTGTCGGCGGTTACGCGCGGCCGATGCCGGCGAGCTGGATGCAGCGTCAGGCGCAGGCTGTGCACGAGCGCGCCAAGCAGGCCGATATCGTCATCACCACCGCGCTGATTCCGGGCCGCAAAGCGCCGACGCTGCTCAGCGCCGAGACCGTGGCACAGATGAAACCGGGCTCGGTGGTCATCGACCTCGCCGCCGCCCAGGGTGGCAACTGCCCACTGACCGTGGCCGATCAGGTCGTTGTGGAAAACGGCGTGACCATCGTCGGTCCGACCAACCTCGCCGGTGAAGTCGCTGCCGATGCTTCGGCGCTGTACGCACGCAACCTGCTGGACTTCCTCAAGCTGGTGTTCACCAAGGAAGGCCAGTTCGACGTCAACCTCGAAGACGACATCGTCGCCGCGTGCCTGATGTGCCGCGACGGCCAAGTCATCCGCAAAAACGCCTAAGCAGGGATTCAGACGATGGAAGAGCTTATCTCCCCCGGTATCTACAACCTGATCATCTTCGTGCTGGCGATTTATGTCGGTTACCACGTGGTCTGGAACGTTACACCTGCGCTGCACACGCCGTTGATGGCGGTGACCAACGCCATTTCCGCGATCGTGATCGTCGGCGCCATGCTCGCCGCTGCGCTGACCGTCACGCCGCTGGGCAAGACCATGGGCACGCTGGCAGTGGCACTGGCGGCGGTCAATGTGTTTGGTGGCTTCCTGGTCACCCGCCGCATGCTTGAGATGTTCAAGAAGAAAGCCCCGAGAGCAAAAGAAGAGGCGCCGAAGTAATGAGCATGAATCTCGTGACGACGCTCTACCTGATCGCGTCGATCTGCTTTATCCAGGCCCTCAAAGGCCTGTCCCACCCGACCACCTCGCGGCGCGGCAACCTGTTCGGCATGCTCGGCATGGCACTGGCTATCATCACCACCGTCGGCCTCATCTATAAGTTGGGCGCCGAGCTGGCCACTGCCGGTATCGGTTACGTGATCGTCGGCCTGCTGATCGGCGGTACCGCCGGCTCGATCATGGCCAAGCGCGTTGAAATGACCAAGATGCCGGAACTGGTAGCGTTCATGCACAGCATGATCGGCCTCGCGGCGGTGTTCATTGCCATTGCGGCGGTAGTTGAGCCGCAGTCGTTGGGTATCGTTAAACAGCTGGGCGATGCGATCCCGGCGGGCAACCGACTGGAGCTGTTCCTAGGTGCCGCCATCGGTGCGATCACCTTCTCGGGTTCGGTGATCGCCTTCGGCAAGCTCTCGGGCAAGTACAAGTTCCGCCTGTTCCAGGGCGCGCCGGTACAGTTCGCCGGTCAGCACAAACTCAATGCGGTTCTGGGTCTGGCTACGCTGGTGCTCGGCCTGACCTTCATGTTCACCGGCAACCTCACGGCGTTCGCGCTGATGCTGGCGCTGGCGTTCGTGATGGGCGTGCTGATCATCATCCCGATCGGCGGCGCCGACATGCCGGTGGTGGTGTCGATGCTCAACAGCTATTCCGGCTGGGCGGCGGCGGGCATCGGTTTCTCGCTGAACAACTCGATGCTGATCATTGCCGGCTCGCTGGTGGGTTCGAGCGGTGCGATCCTCTCGTACATCATGTGCAAGGCGATGAATCGCTCCTTCTTTAATGTACTGCTCGGCGGTTTCGGCAATACGGCAGACGCAGGTCCTGCCGGTGCGCAAGAAGCCCGTCCGGTGAAATCCGGCTCGGCTGATGACGCAACCTTCCTGCTGACCAACGCCGACACCGTGATCATCGTCCCGGGCTACGGTCTGGCGGTGGCCCGTGCGCAACACGCGCTGAAGGAGCTGACCGAAAAGCTGACCCATCGTGGCGTGACCGTGAAGTACGCGATTCACCCGGTGGCCGGCCGCATGCCTGGGCACATGAACGTCCTGCTCGCCGAGGCCGAAGTGCCTTACGATCAGGTGTTCGAGATGGAAGACATCAACTCCGAGTTCGGTCAGGCCGACGTTGTGCTGGTGCTCGGTGCGAACGACGTGGTCAACCCGGCCGCGAAGAACGATCCGAAGTCGCCGATTGCCGGCATGCCGATTCTCGAAGCGTTCAAGGCCAAGACCATCATCGTCAACAAGCGCTCGATGGCCAGCGGCTATGCCGGTCTGGACAACGAACTGTTCTATCTGGACAAAACCATGATGGTCTTCGGCGATGCGAAGAAAGTCATCGAAGACATGGTCAAAGCGGTCGAGTAATTCACCGCTGCGATAGGGAACGCCCCGACTTGTCGGGGCGTTTTTGTTTGCGCCAGGCGCTGGACAATTTGCCGCGTTGTTGCAGATCCGGTAACGGTGTTTTACTGCAAACCCGCTAAATAGAGGCCTCGTTTGCGACCTTGGTAGCGGGACAGGCGCCGGCCAAATTCACTAGACTGCGCATCCTGCTACTCGTTGCCCGAGATAATAATCCATGTACCGTGACCGTATTCGCCTGCCTTCGTTGTTGGACAAAGTGATGAGCGCTGCCGACGCCGCTGCTCTGATTGAGGACGGCATGACCGTCGGCATGAGCGGTTTCACCCGCGCCGGCGAAGCCAAGGCCGTTCCCCACGCACTGGCCGAGCGCGCCAAGGTCACGCCGCTGAAGATCAGCCTGATGACCGGCGCCAGTCTGGGTAACGACCTCGACAAGCAACTGACCGAGGCCGGCGTGCTGTCGCGTCGCATGCCGTTTCAGGTCGACAGCACGTTGCGCAAGGCAATCAACGCCGGCGAAGTGATGTTCATTGACCAGCATCTCTCGGAAACCGTAGAGCAGTTGCGCAACCAGCAATTAAAGCTGCCGGACATTGCCGTCATCGAGGCAGTCGCCATCACCGAACAAGGCCATATCGTGCCGACCACTTCGGTGGGCAACTCGGCCAGCTTCGCGATCTTCGCCAAACAAGTGATCGTCGAGATCAACCTGGCCCACAACGCCAACCTCGAAGGCCTGCACGACATCTATATCCCGACGTACCGCCCGACGCGCACGCCAATCCCGCTGGTGAAAGTCGACGATCGCATCGGCAGCACTGCAATTCCGATTCCACCGGAGAAGATCGTTGCGATTGTCATCACTCAGCAGTCGGACTCGCCGTCCACAGTGTCGGTACCGGACGTTGATACCAATGCCATCGCCGAACACCTGATCACGTTCTTCAAGCAGGAAGTCGCGGCCGGCCGCATGACCAACAAGCTCGGCCCGCTGCAGGCTGGCATTGGCAACATCGCCAACGCGGTGATGTGCGGCTTGATCGACTCGCCGTTCGAAGACCTGACCATGTATTCGGAAGTGCTCCAGGACTCGACTTTCGACCTGATCGATGCCGGCAAGCTGAGCTTCGCCTCGGGCAGCTCGATCACCCTGTCCGAGCGGCGCAACAGCGACGTGTTCGGCAACCTGGAGAAGTACAAGGACAAACTGATTCTGCGGCCGCAGGAGATCTCCAATCACCCCGAGGTGGTGCGCCGTCTGGGCATCATCGGCATCAACACCGCGCTGGAGTTCGACATCTATGGCAACGTCAACTCTACCCATGTCTGCGGCACGCGGATGATGAACGGCATCGGCGGCTCCGGCGACTTCGCGCGCAATGCGCATCTGGCGGTATTCGTGACCAAGTCGATCGCCAAGGGTGGCGCGATTTCCAGCGTGGTGCCGATGGTCAGCCACGTCGACCATACCGAACATGACGTCGACATCCTGGTGACCGAAGTCGGCCTCGCCGACCTGCGTGGCCTGGCGCCACGGGAGCGTGCACGAGTGATCATCGACAACTGCGTGCACCCGGATTTTCGCCAGGCACTGAATGATTACTTCAGCGCTGCCTGTGCAATCGGCGGTCACACCCCGCATATTCTGCGCGAAGCGCTGAGCTGGCATATGAACCTGGAAGAAACCGGGCGCATGCTGGCGGTGTGATTCACACAGATAACCACCGAGGCAAACACAGTTTTGCCTCGGTGGATGCCCGCGAGAAGCAGGATCGCAAAAAACTGTACTGCTGTACCGGTCTTTTCCTACAGCAAAGCCCTACTCAATCCCCTGATACGAGCTCAAATGCACCATTCAAGTGCAGACAGGTACAGTTTGCCCAATTTCGACCCGTACACCATCCATAAACAGTTAACTGCTCACTCACAATACAAATGAACTGTATCTACAGAGACTAGGCAAACGAGAGGATCATGGGCACCAGTCAAACCACTACCTGATCCCGCCACAAGCGGAAGGATGTCAACCATGGAACGTACACTCAGTTCCGAACTGTTCTTCGAAGACAAAGCTGTAAACACCCAGGCTTCCCTGCCTCTGCGCGTTATTGCCAACCTGATGTTGTGGCAGCGCCGCATCTCCAGCCGCCACCAACTGGCCCGTCTGGATTCGCGTCTGCTGGCCGACGCCGGTATCAGCGAAGCACAACGCTACGAAGAGCTGAGCAAGCCGTTCTGGCGCTAAGCAGCGTCGCTGGCTCTGGTCGTCAGACCCACCGCCAGCAACCCGAATTGCACAAGCAGAACCCGTCGTGAGCAACCACGACGGGTTTTGTCGTTTCAGGGCCTTGAATGCTCTAAAACGCATAACTGAACGAGCACAGGTACAATTTACGAACGCCTCAAATAACACCGGTACAGTTATGCAGAACCTTTGGAGTATCAATAGCCACCACTGGGCGAACCGGATTTGGCAGCCTAATATCCATGCAGAACGTGGCGAACGTTGCGCAACAGGCGTCTGACTCCTCAGATACCGAGCCACCTCTCACTACGGTTTATCCAAAGGAGTTCCATCATGACCCGTCTTCGCCTGCTCAGTGCCGCCGCCCTGCTGGCCGTGGCTGCCAACGCCAGTGCTACCAGTTTCATCGTGACCACCGACTCGATCGTCGGCGCGCTGAAAGCCACTTCCGACGCCACTTCCGATGTGACCTCCTCGTTCCGTGACGACAAGATCGTCCTCGCCGCCCGCGACGATGCCGCCAGCTTCGTGGCCAGCGAAGGCGATATCCGCGGGGTGAAACTGGAAAGTGCGCTCGATCACATCCGCCATCAGGCGCCACAACTCAATGCCACCGATGCCCAATTGGCTCAGGCCATTCTGACCCTCTGATCGTTTGCGGTATTGCGGGACACGCCAGCCGTGTCCCGATGTTTCAACGCTGGCTCTGGCCCGGGCATTTGCGCTAGCCTTCAGGCTCGTTAACAGTTGTCGAGTCCCATGCGCTTTCTTCCAAATCTGCTCATCTCTTCTGCCTTGTTCAGCGCCTGCTGGGCGATGTCTGCCAATGCCTTCGATGCTTTCAATGCGTCGACCCAAGGCACGGTTGTCAGCGGTTACGCAACCAGCATGGTGTCTTCTGCGCCGTTCGACCGTAAACTGCTGCGCGCCGCCCATGATGATGCGGCCGCCTTTGTTGCCAGTGACGGTGAATGGCGAGGCGCACGGCTGGAATCCGCGCTGCATTACCTGCGCAAAACCCGGCCGAAACTTCATGCCAGCGACCTTGAACTGGCAGAGGCAATTCTCGTCCAATAGTTATCCTTTTCCTTCCGGAGTCGTTCCATGCGTAGCCCGCTGATTGCTGCCGCCCTTGGCCTGTTTGTGTTGGCCGATGTGGCCCAGGCGCACACCCTGGTAGCCACCAGTAACATCATCGTTCGTGCCTCCCAGCGCAGCATCGATTTCACTTCCGATACCACCACGTCGATTCGCGATTCGAAAATCATCCGCGAAGCCCACGACGACGCCGCCAGTTTCGTCGCCAGCAACGGTGACATCCGTGGCGCGCACCTCGAAGCCGCTCTCAACACCTTGCGTACACGGGTGCCGGAAGCGCGCGACGCCAGTGATCAGGTACTCGCCGAAGCCATCCTCGCACTGTGAAGTCCGTTGGCGCCTGGCTGCTGGCCGGGGTGTTGTTGCTGCTTGGCAACAGCGCCCACGCCGGCCTGCAATTGCGGCTCAAGACCGAGGGTCTGAGCCCGGCTCAACAACAGGCCAGTCAGGCGCTGATCGATGAGGCGATGGCGAAACTGCCGCCGAGCTTCATCGAGCGGCTGGATCGGCGCATCGACGTCGGCTGGACCGACGACATGCCTGCCAACGCTTACGGGCAGGCGACGCTGGTGTCCGAGCTCGATCTGAATCGCAAGCTGCTCGCCGGCCTCACCGATGGCAGCGCGGCGAAAGAGAAAACCAATCGCCCCCACGGCACTGTGCGCGAGGAACTGCTGGCCACGGTACTGCACGAAATTACCCACATTTACGATCGCGCGCGTTTGTGGCCGAGCGCCGAGCGCACGTTGATCCAGCGCTGCACCCGACGCTTCAACAGCGCCGGGCTGATCGGCATTCCCGATGAGTGTCGCGGGCAGAACGGTCGCCGCTTCACCATCAGCGATGACCCGCGCCTGCTTGACCTGGCCGGGTGGCAGCAATACGTTGGCCGCCGTGGCGAGCGTGAACAACACAACCGCCAGATCGCCCGCAGTCCGGATCTTTACGAGATCTCCAGTCCCAAGGAATTTGTCGCGGTCAACATGGAGTACTTCCTCCTCGACCCGAGCTACGCCTGCCGCCGCCCGGCGCTGTATCGCTACTACAAGGAACATTTCGGCTGGGCGCCGCCAGCGCAGGACACCTGCAGCAAGAGCTTCGCCTTTCTCAATGCGGGCAATGACTTCGCCAAGCAGCCCCTGGGACAAGTCGATCCGGAACGGGTCTACGCGGTCGATTACCTGCTGGCCGAGGCCAATCAGAACTGGGTCAGCCGCTGGGGCCACAGCATGTTGCGCCTGGTGATCTGCGCCCCCGGTCGCCCGCGTGGCCCGGATTGCCGCCTCGACCTCGATCAGCACCTGGTGCTGTCCTATCGCGCCTTCGTTGGCGATGTGCAGCTGTCGAGCTGGGACGGACTGGTCGGCAAATACCCGTCGCGGCTGTTCGTGTTGCCGCTGGCACAGGTGATCGACGAGTACACCAAGACCGAGCTGCGCAGCCTCGCTTCAGTGCCGCTGAACCTGTCTCGCGAGGAGATCGAGGGCGTGGTCGAACATGCTGCCGAGATGCACTGGAGCTACGACGGCAACTATTTCTTCCTGTCCAACAACTGCGCGGTAGAAGGCTTGAAACTGTTGCGCAGCGGCAGCAATAACAGCCAGCTTGTCGGCCTCGACAGCATCATGCCCAACGGCTTGCTGGAAGTGCTCAAGGGCCGTGGTCTGGCCGATACCAGTGTGCTCGACAATCCGAAAGAAGCGCTGCGTCTGGGTTACCGCTTCGACTCGTTCCGCGATCGCTATCAAGCGATGTTCGATGTATTGAAGAAGCAACTGCCGATCAAGCAGACCACTGTCGAGGATTGGCTGTCACTCAGCGCTGAGCAACGCCGCGAATGGTTCGACCGCGCCGACCTGCGCACCAGCGCGGCGCTGTTGCTGCTCGAGCAAGCCAGTTTCCGCCGGCAGTTGTTACTGGCGCAGGATGAGGTCAAGCAACGCTACCTCGGCGCCCGCGAGCTGGAAAACGGCGGCATGGACAAGGCCAACGCGACCTTGCAGCAGATCCTCGCCAACAGTGGTTTCCTCAGCCGCCCGGCGGAACTGCTCGACTCCAAGGGTTATGGACTACCGCAGCCGAGCGAGTTCGGCCGACTGGAAGCGGAAAGCAGCCAGCGGCAGAAGAAGCTGCTGGCGCTGTCCGGCGACCTTGATACCGAAGTGCGCAAGCTGCTCGAACCCAAGCGCGCCGCCGAGATTGCCGCCAGCGAGGCCAACGTCAAGCAGATTGGCGAGCATTTGCGCAAACTGCACAAAGCTTCGGGCGGACTGCAATTACCCTGAGCACAAAAAAAGGCTTCAGAACGCCTGTTCTGAAGCCTTTTGGTTTTCCCCTGCGGCTTTAGACGCGAGCCTTGCGCACGCCTTGGGACAGCGCCGAACACAGACTCAACACGCCATCGATGGCCTGTTCAGGCGTATCGGCACTGGCGATGTGATCGATCAACGCCGAGCCCACCACCACACCGTCAGCTAGACGCGCGATGGCCGCGGCCTGCTCCGGCGTACGGATACCGAAACCGATGCTGATCGGCAGGTCGGTATGCCGACGCAGACGTGCAACCGCCTCTTCCACGTGCTCCAGAGTCGCTGCACCGGCGCCGGTGACACCTGCGACCGACACGTAGTAGACAAAACCGGAACTGCCGTTGAGCACACGCGGCAGACGTGCGTCGTCGGTGGTCGGCGTGGTCAGGCGGATGAAGTCCAGGCCAGCAGCCTGCGCCGGGTCGCACAGCTCTTCGTTGTGCTCTGGTGGCATGTCGACCACGATCAGGCCGTCAACGCCAGCATCCTTGGCTTCGGCGATGAAACGCTCGACGCCGAATTTGTGAATCGGGTTGAAGTAGCCCATCAACACCAGCGGCGTGTCGCTGTTGCCTTCACGGAACTCGCGAACCATTTGCAGGGTTTTCGCCAGATTCTGTTTGGCGCCCAGTGCGCGGATATTGGCCAGCTGGATCGCCGGGCCATCGGCCATCGGATCGGTGAACGGCATGCCCAGCTCGATCACATCGGCACCTGCGGCAGGCAGGCCTTTGAGGATTGCCAGCGAAGTGTCGTAGTCAGGATCACCTGCAGTGACAAAGGTCACCAGCGCGGCGCGGTTCTGTTGCTTGAGGTCGGCAAAGCGGGTTTGCAGGCGGCTCATCAGTGTTTCTCCTGCTGCGACTGTTGCATATGGTGCATCACGGTTTGCATGTCCTTGTCACCACGGCCCGAGAGGTTGACCACCATCAGGTGATCCTTCGGCAGCTTCGGTGCGCGCTTGAACACTTCGGCCAGAGCGTGGGCGCTTTCCAGGGCAGGAATGATCCCTTCCAGGCGGCAGCATTTGTGGAACGCTTCAAGAGCTTCGTCATCGGTTACCGAGGTGTACTGGACGCGGCCGATGTCATGCAACCAGGCGTGTTCAGGGCCGATGCCCGGATAGTCGAGGCCAGCGGAAATCGAGTGAGCGTCGATGATCTGCCCATCGTCGTCCTGCAGCAGGAAGGTGCGGTTACCGTGCAGCACGCCCGGCACCCCGCCGTTCAGGCTGGCCGCGTGCTTGCCGGTTTCGATGCCGTAACCGGCGGCTTCGACGCCGATGATCTCCACGCTCTTGTCGTCGAGGAACGGGTGGAACAGGCCCATGGCGTTGGAACCGCCACCGATGCACGCCACCAGACTGTCCGGCAGACGACCTTCCTGAGCCTGCAGCTGATCGCGGGTTTCCTTACCGATGACGGCCTGGAAGTCGCGGACCATTGCTGGATACGGGTGTGGGCCGGCTACGGTGCCGATCAGGTAGAAGGTGTTGTCGACGTTGGTCACCCAGTCACGCAGGGCTTCGTTCATCGCGTCTTTCAGGGTGCCGGTGCCAGCCACGACCGGAATGACTTCAGCGCCGAGCAGCTTCATGCGGAAGACGTTGGCCTGCTGACGTTCGATGTCGGTGGTGCCCATGTAGATCACGCAATCGAGACCGAAACGCGCAGCAACGGTGGCCGTGGCCACGCCGTGCATGCCGGCGCCGGTTTCGGCGATGATGCGCTTCTTGCCCATGCGCCGCGCCAGCAGAATCTGGCCGATGCAGTTGTTGATCTTGTGCGCGCCGGTGTGGTTCAGCTCTTCACGCTTGAGGTAGATCTTCGCGCCGCCGCAGAACTCGGTCAGGCGTTCGGCGAAATACAGCGGGCTCGGACGTCCGACGTAATCACGCTGGAAGTAGGCCAACTCTTCCTTGAATGCCGGATCTTCCTTGGCCGCTTCGTATTCGCGGGCCAGGTCGAGGATCAATGGCATCAGGGTTTCCGCTACATAACGGCCACCGAACGCACCGAACAGGCCGTTGGCGTCAGGGCCGTTACGCAGATCAGAGGTGTTCGAAGTCTGGGTCATGGGTCGCTCCAGGTGAATTCGGTCAGAAGACAATGACGATCACTCTACCCCTGACCTTCCAGGCTGAAAACCGATAAGATCGCCGAAACCTGTCAGGAAAACTCACAGATACCATGAGCCATGACCTTCCCCCGCTGAATGCCTTGCGCGCCTTCGAGGCCACCGCCCGTCTGAACAGTGTGAGTCAGGCTGCCGAACAGCTGCACGTCACCCACGGCGCGGTAAGCCGCCAGCTCAAGGTGCTTGAAGAACATCTAGGGGTGAGCCTGTTCGTCAAGGACGGCCGCGGCTTGAAACTCACAGATGCCGGAGCGCGTCTGCGCGATGCCAGCGCTGAGGCGTTCGATCGGTTGCGCAGTGTTTGCGCCGAACTGACGCAAAGCACAGCGGATGCGCCGTTCGTGCTGGGTTGTTCCGGGAGCCTGCTGGCGCGCTGGTTTATTCCGCGCCTGGGGCGGCTGAATGCCGATTTGCCGGATCTGCGTCTGCACCTGTCGGCCGGTGAAGGCGATCTCGATCCACGGCGCCCGGGCCTTGATGCGCTATTGCTGTTCGCCGAGCCACCGTGGCCGGCCGATATGCAGGTATATGAACTGGCGGCGGAACGCATCGGCCCCGTAATGAGCCCGTTGTATAGCGGTTATCAGAAGCTGCACACCGCTGTGGCCGCAGATCTTTTTGATGAGCCCTTGCTGCACACCACCTCTCGCCCACAAGCCTGGCCCAGCTGGGCGCAGCAAAACCACCTCGATCCCAGGGCGTTGAAGCTCGGGCAAGGTTTTGAGCATTTGTATTATTTGCTGGAGGCGGCTGTTGCAGGTCTCGGCGTGGCAATCGCGCCGGAGCCGCTGGTAATCGAAGATCTGAAGGCGGGTCGCCTGGTTGCGCCGTGGGGCTTTTGCGAAACCCCGGCGCAACTGGCGTTGTGGCTACCCAAGCGCGCCGCGGACGGGCGCGCCCGGCAGCTGGCGCAATGGCTCAAGAACGAGCTGCGCCAGCCTGATCACTCACCGCGCTTGAACAAAAAGTAGGCGGCGAGCAGACCGATTGCACCGACAGCCACGCCGGCTGTGGTCCATGGGTGTTCCTGCGCGTAGTCACGAGTGGCAATGCCGGTCTCGCGGGTTTTCACTTTGACTTCTTCGTACGCGTCGCTGAGCAGATGACGGGAATGTTTCAGCGCACTTTCGGCGTTGCTTTTCAGCGCCTTGAGGGTCTTGCGCGACTCGTCCGAAGCATCGTCTTTCAAGCTTTCCAACGATTTGAGCAGACTCTCGATCTCGGCTTCCATGCTTTGCAACGAGGCTTTACGTAAAGAGGTGTTGGCCATGGTGGCTCTCCTGCATTGGTGATGAGTGGCGTGTGTTGGTTGGGACTTCAGCATGTCGAGAAAGTGCAGAAATTCTGAACTTCGGCAGCGCAGCGGCGCCGAAATCATCAGTGCAATTGCCTGCTAGGCTCAATTTCACACGCCATTCCAACCCAAGGAGAACGTCATGAGTGACCACCACACCTACAAGAAAGTCGAGCTGGTCGGCTCGTCCACCACCAGCATCGAAGACGCCATCAACAATGCACTGGCCGAGGCGAACAAGACCCTGCGCAATCTGGAATGGTTTGAAGTGACCGAAACCCGTGGCCACATCGAAAACGGCCAGGTAGCGCACTTTCAGGTCACGCTGAAAGTCGGCTTCAAGATTGCCGCCAGCTGAGTTTGAGCTAGTCTTCTGAACTTGCGCGCTGGCCGAGTGCCATAGGGAATGGCAAAGCGCTACAAGGTGAGCGCATCGGGTGGATGACTCGATGCCCGCCTCTTTCAATCCGACCAGGGAGTGCGACCGATGAAGAAGTTCATGTTGGCAGTAGGTTTGTTGAGCCTTGCGGGTGGTGCGTTTGCAGCCGGCAAGCCATGTGAAGAGCTGAAAAGCGAAATCGCCGCGAAGCTCGACGCCAAAGGCGTTTCCGGTTATTCGCTGGAGGTTGTCGACAAAGGTGCGGCGGCTGATGGCGACGTCGTCGGCAGTTGCGAAGGCGGCAGCAAGGACATCGTCTACAAACGCGGTTGATTGCGCCTGAAATACAAAAGCCGACGTGGATGCGTCGGCTTTTTTGTGGACGATGATTTTCCGAGTAGGTGCTGCGGGACGCTGCGATCTTTTGATCTTGATTTCAAATCATAATCAAAAGATCGCAGCCTCGTTGCACTCGACAGCTCCTACAAGGGTTCGCGTTATCCCTTCATGACTTGGGCCAGCAATTCGTAGGAATGGATGCGATCGGCGTGTTCGTAAAGATCACTGGTGAAAATCAGCTCATCCGCTTGGGTCTGCTCGATCAACACTTCCAGTTTGGCGCGGATCTTCTGCGGGCCGCCGACCATGGCGAGGCCGAGGAAATCGCCCACTGCCTCACGTTCATGGGGCAGCCACAGACCGTCCATGGTTTTCACCGGCGGACGCTGCACCAGGCTCTGGCCACGCATCAACGCAAGAATGCGCTGGTACACCGACGTCGCCAGGTAATCGGCCTGCTCATCGGTATTCGCTGCCACCAGCGGCACGCCGAGCATCACGTAAGGCTTGTCGAGCACCGCCGACGGTTTGAAGTGATTGCGGTAGATGCGGATCGCCTCGTGCATGAAGCGCGGCGCGAAGTGCGAGGCGAAGGCGTAAGGCAAGCCGCGCTCACCCGCCAATTGCGCACTGAACAGGCTTGAGCCGAGCAGCCAGACCGGCACGTTGGTGCCGGTGCCGGGCATGGCGATCACCCGTTGCTCCGGGGTGCGCGGGCCGAGGTAGCGCATCAATTCGGCAACGTCTTCAGGGAAGTCGTCAGCGCTGCCCGAGCGCTCACGGCGCAAGGCGCGGGCGGTCATCTGGTCAGAGCCGGGCGCGCGGCCCAAGCCCAAGTCGATGCGTCCCGGGTACAGGCTCTCGAGGGTGCCGAACTGCTCGGCAATCACCAGCGGCGCATGGTTGGGCAGCATCACCCCGCCGGAACCGACGCGGATCGTCGACGTGCCTCCGGCCAGATAGCCGAGCAACACCGAAGTGGCCGAACTGGCGATGCCGTCCATGTTGTGGTGTTCGGCGACCCAGAAGCGCGTGTAGCCGAATTTCTCGGCATGCTGCGCCAGGTCCAGCGAGTTCCGCAGCGATTGCCCCGCGCTGCCGTTTTCGCGCACCGGCACCAGATCGAGGGTGGAAAATTTAACATCGGACAGTTTTTTCATGAACCTGCATCTCCGGGTGGGGAGGCAGGTTTTTCTTGCGAACGAAAACCTGCCAAATCCATAAGCGTGTTTTATGGAATGAGGGCATATACCCGAGATTCAATAGCAGCGACGAAATTTCCTACTAAAAAAGTCAACGATTCAGCCAGGCTGAACTTTGTTCCGCCGTCTATCCTCAGAAGCCTTGCTAGTAAAAACCGCGACGGCGCGGCGTTCCGCGCCATATTTGAGGAGGCAGACATGGCTATCGTGAAAAAGGCATCGGCGCATTGGGAAGGCGATCTGAAAACCGGTCTCGGCTCGATCTCCACCGAAACCGGCGTGCTGCGCGAAGCGCCGTACGGCTTCAAGGCGCGCTTCGAAGGCGGCAAAGGCACCAACCCGGAAGAACTGATCGGCGCGGCCCACGCCGGCTGCTTCTCCATGGCGTTTTCGATGATTCTCGGCGATGCCGGCCTGAAGGCAGACAGCATCGACACCAACGCCGAAGTCACCCTCGATCAGGTTGACGGCGGCTTCGCGATCACTGCGGTGAAACTGATTCTCAAGGCGAAGATCCCGGGCGCGACTCAGCAACAGTTTGAGGAGTTGAGCAACAAGGCCAAGGAAGGGTGCCCGGTTTCCAAGGTGCTGAATGCGAAGATCACCCTTGAGGCTTCGCTGGTCAGCTGATTCGGCGTTTGCCGGCTTGACGCCTTCGCGAGCAGGCTCGCTCCCACAGGGGGATTTGTGCACGTCGCAGATCCAGTGTGTGCGAGCTTGCTCGCGAAGGCAGTCTCGAAACCTGCTCAGCAGCCGGCAATTAATACAAGGTGTGAGCAAAGTCAGAACCCGCTCTGCAGAATTGTGGTCGAATAATCGACAGCAGCTTCAGCGCACACCCGTGCGCGCTGCCTCAAGGAGCTTCATCGATGAAACGTATTGGCTTGGCGATCCTTTGCAGTGCACTGGCCACGTCCGCTTTCGCAGCCCCCAAGGACTGCGAAGAGCTCAGAAAGGAAATCGAGATCAAGATTCAGGCGAAGGCCATTCCCTCGTACACCCTGGAAATCATCACGGCGGAAGAGGCGAAGCAGCACGACTCGGCCATGATCGTCGGGTCTTGCGAGAATGGCACCAAGCGGATCATCTATCAGAGAAACGATAGCTGATTGCCTTTCACGGCACGCAATTGATCTGCCGCTCGTTGGCAACGATCTGCCCCTGACGATTGATCAAGCGTGCGCTTGGCGTGAAGGCCAGCGATCGGGCCTCAAGGCGGTAACGCTGCCCGGCCTCGAAGTGTTCATAGGGCACGGTCATGTAACACAGCCGCTCTTGCGGATCGGTATCCATGCCCTGACCACCCCCGAATACTTCGAAGTCAAAGCGCACGGTGAGCTCATGACTACCGGGCGTCACCTGAAAAAACCGTCCGTCGCGCAAGCGCTGTTTATCCAGGCGCTCGGCCATCAGCACTTTGCCGCCGGGGGTAGGCATGGCGAAGTCGACCCAGGCTTTGTCTGGATCGGCCGCCGGCAACGGGCTCTGACAACCGGCGAGCACACTGGCGGCCAGCAATGTCGTCAACTTGCGCATGATCGATATCCTTTGACGGGATTTGCAGCATAGCGCCGATCAACTGCTCTGACAGCCCGCCGGTGTGCCCTGGCCGACAACCTTGCGCTGTTCGTCATAAAGCTTGGCCCAAGGCCGGAAGCCGATGCTGCCCGCCTGCAGCTGATAGCGCTGGCCGGCGTTGAAATCCTTGAATTTCACGCTCAACTGGCAATCGCGCCACAGCGGTTCGGCAGTCGGGCCGATGTTGGTGGCTTCGACCGGGAATTGGTAGCGCACCTTCAGCTCATGGCTGCCGGGCTGCACTTCGAAATAACGTTTGTCGACAGCCTGTGTGGCGTCGACTTGTACGGCTTGCAGCGCCGTGTCGTGTTGGCGAGCGTCAAGATCGATCCAGGCTTGCGAAGGGTCGGGGTCGGGCATTCCGAATCCGGCACAACCGGCCAGCGTCAGCAGGCCTCCTGTCAGTATCAACATGCGCATAGCGGTGCTCCTTGAGGCGGGATAGTCTTGGGGCAGACTTTCCGGGGAATTTCTTATTTTGATCAGGCCGTTTTCCAGCCTTGGGTTACTTGATCGCGTTTTTCCGATTTTGTTTCCGGGTGTGTTGTTTTTGTTGCTCAACGGTTGCACCAGCGTCAGCTATTACAGCCAGTTGGCCAGCGGCCAACTGCAATTGCTGCGCGCACGGGAGCCGGTCGAAAAAGTCATTGCCGACCCCAGCCGCGATGCCCAAGTGCGTGCGCATCTGGCTCAATCACAAAAGGCCCGCACGTTCGCCAGCGAGCACCTGCATCTGCCGGACAACCAGAGCTATCGTCTCTACGCCGACATCGGCCGGCCGTTCGTGGTGTGGAACGTGTTCGCCACCGCAGAGTTTTCCCTGACGCCGCAGAATCACTGCTTCCCGATTGCCGGCTGCGTGGCCTATCGCGGCTACTACAGCCAGAGCGCCGCCCGTGGCGAAGCGGCGCTTCAGCGCTTGCAGGGCATGGACGTGTCGATCGGCGGGGTCGAGGCGTACTCGACGCTCGGCTGGTTCAATGACCCGATTCTCAATTCGATGATGGGCTGGGGCGACGAACGGCTGGCCACGTTGATCTTTCATGAACTGGCGCACCAGAAGTTCTATGTGAAGGACGACACTGAATTCAACGAGTCTTTCGCCACCTTCGTCGAGCAGGAAGGCACGCGGCAATGGCGCGCGTTCCGCGGGCTGCCGGCAGAGTCGGATGCCAGGCTCAAGCAGCGTGACCAGTTCATCGGTCTGGTACTCGACACGCGCTCACGGCTGGAGACGCTGTATGCGCAGCCGCTGTCGGTTGAGCAGATGCGTGAGCGCAAAGCAGCTGAATTCGAGCGCTTGCGCCGGGAGTATCGGGTCATGCGCGACAGTCAGTGGGCCGGGGACAAACGCTATGACGCTTGGGTCAATGCGCCACTGAACAACGCGCGGTTGTTGCCGTTCGGGCTGTATGACCAGTGGGTGCCGGCGTTTGCGGCGGTGTTCCGCCAAGTAGATGGGGATTGGATGAGGTTTTATGCCGAGGTTGAGCGGTTGGGACGGTTGCCGGTTGATGAGCGTAAGGCGGCTATGAGGGCCTTGGCAGTTCCTGAGTCCTCCAGCGGCTGAACGGGCCTCATCGCTGGCAAGCCAGCTCCCACAGGGACAGCGGTGAGCCTGAAGAATCGCTAACCTGTGGGAGCTGGCTTGCCAGCGATAGCCATCTGCTCAGCGCTGCAAAAACGCCTGATGCAACTCGTCCAAGGTTTCAAAGTGATAAGCCGGCGCCTCGGCATTCAGTTCTTCAAAACTGCCGAACCCATAGCCCACCGCCGCCGCATCCAGGCCATTGCTGCGCGCGCCGATCAGGTCGTGCTTGCGATCGCCGATCATCAGGGTCTGCGCGGGGTCCAGGCGTTCTTCCTCAAGCAAGTGCGCAATCAGCTCAACCTTGTTGGTCCGCGTGCCGTCCAGTTCGCTGCCGTAGATCACCTTGAAGTGGCGGGCGAAGTTGAAGTGCCGGGCGATCTCGCGGGCGAACACCCACGGTTTGGAGGTGGCGATGTACAACTGCCGCCCCTGCCCGCTCAAGGTTTCCAGCAACGGCGTGACCCCGTCGAACACTCGATTTTCGTAGAGGCCGGTGACCTTGAAGCGCTCGCGATAGAAATTCACCGCTTCCCAGGCCCTGGCCTCGTCGAAGTCGTAGAACTGCATGAACGCTTGCAGCAGCGGCGGGCCGATGAAGTGTTCCAGTTTGCTCAGGTCCGGTTCGTCGATGCCGAGATTGGCCAAGGCAAATTGAATTGAGCGGGTGATGCCCTCACGCGGGTCGGTCAGGGTGCCATCGAGGTCGAACAGTACAGTCTGGTAATGCATGGAAATTCCCGAGCAGGTGTAGGGCGGTTCAGAGCTGGTCGTAGCCTTCGGCCAGATGCAGGTCCTTGAGCTTGACGTAGTTCGCCGCGCTGTACGTAAAGAAGCCGTTTTCCTTATCGGTCAGCGGGCGCACTTGCTTGACCGGGCTGCCGACATACAGGAAGCCGCTCTGCAGGCGCTTGCCCGGCGGCACCAGGCTGCCGGCGCCGATGATCACATCGTCTTCCACCACGGCGCCGTCCATGACGATGCTGCCCATGCCGATCAATACGCGGCTGCCAACGGTGCAGCCGTGCAGCATGACCTTGTGGGCGATGGTCACGTCATCGCCGATCAGCAAGGGAAAACCGTCCGGATTGAATGGGCCAGCGTGGGTGATGTGCAGCACGCAGCCATCCTGCACGCTGGTGCGCGCACCGATGCGGATGCGGTGCATGTCGCCACGGATCACCGTCAGCGGCCAGACCGAGCTGTCTGCGCCAATTTCGACGTCGCCGATCACCACCGCCGAACCGTCGACGAATGCGCCGTTGCTCAAGCGGGGGGTGTGATTCTGGTATTTGCGAAGGGACACGATTAGTTCTCTCTCTGTCGCCGATAGCTGCGGTGAGTGTCGATTGTAATTAAGATGGGCGCATGTTTCTTCCAGCCAAGGTGCCAACCGTGAGCGTGAACAACCCTCTTTTGCAGTCCTACGACCTGCCGCCGTTCTCCACGATCCGTGCCGAACACGTCCTGCCCGCCATCGAAACCATCCTCGCGGACAACCGCGCCGCCATCGCCGAAATTCTCAAGACCCAGGGCAAGAACCCGACCTGGGCCGGTCTGGTGCTGGCGATGGACGAACTCAATGATCGTCTCGGTGCGGCGTGGAGCCCGGTCAGCCATCTTAACGCCGTGTGCAACAGCGCCGAACTGCGTGAAGCCTACGAGTCGTGCCTGCCGGCCCTGAGTGCCTACTCCACCGAGATGGGCCAGAACCGCGAACTGTTCCAGGCGTATGAAGCGTTGGCCAACAGTCCGGAAGCTGCCAGTTTCGACGTCGCGCAAAAGACCATTCTGGAACACGCCCTGCGCGATTTCCGTCTGTCGGGTATCGATCTGCCGGAAGCCGAGCAGAAACGTTACGCCGAAGTGCAGAGCAAACTGTCCGAGCTGGGCAGCCGCTTCTCCAACCAATTGCTCGATGCCACGCAGGCGTGGACCAAGCACATCACCGACGAAGCCGCCCTCGCAGGCCTGACCGATTCGGCCAAGGCGCAGATGGCTGCCGCCGCCCAGGCCAAAGGTCTGGATGGCTGGCTGATCACCCTGGAATTCCCCAGCTACTACGCGGTGATGACCTACGCGCAAGACCGTGCGCTGCGCGAAGAAGTCTACGCCGCCTACTGCACCCGCGCCTCGGACCAAGGCCCGAATGCCGGGCAGAACGACAACGGCCCGGTGATGGAAGAGATCCTCGACCTGCGTCAGGAACTGGCCCGACTGCTGGGTTTCGCCAGTTTCGCCGAGCTGAGCCTGGCGACGAAAATGGCCGAATCCAGCGATCAGGTGCTGAGCTTCCTGCGCGATCTGGCCCAACGCAGCAAGCCGTTCGCCGCTCAGGATCTGCAACAGCTGCGCGCGTACGCCGCCGAACAGGGCTGCGCCGACCTGCAAAGCTGGGACAGCGGTTTCTACTGTGAAAAACTTCGCGAGCAGCGTTACAGCGTCGCTCAGGAAACCCTGCGAGCCTACTTCCCGATCGACAAAGTCCTCAGCGGCCTGTTCGCCATCGTCCAGCGTCTGTACGGCATCGAGATCGCCGAGCAGAAAGGCTTCGACACTTGGCACCCGGACGTCCGCCTGTTCGAGATCAAGGAAAACGGTCAGCACGTCGGCCGCTTCTTCTTCGACTTGTATGCCCGCGCCAACAAGCGTGGCGGCGCATGGATGGACGGCGCCCGCGACCGTCGTCGCACCATCGACGGTGTGCTGCAAAGCCCAGTCGCCAATCTGGTGTGCAACTTCACCCCGGCCGACAGCGGCAAGCCTGCGCTGCTGACCCATGATGAAGTGACCACCCTGTTCCACGAGTTCGGCCACGGCCTGCATCACCTGCTGACCCGCGTCGAACACGCTGGCGTATCCGGCATCAATGGCGTGGCCTGGGACGCGGTCGAGCTGCCGAGCCAGTTCATGGAAAACTGGTGCTGGGAGCCGGAAGGCCTCGCGCTGATCTCCGGCCACTACGAGACCGGCGAGCCACTGCCGCAGGACCTGCTGGAAAAAATGCTCGCGGCGAAGAATTTCCAGTCCGGGCTGATGATGGTGCGTCAGCTGGAGTTTTCGCTGTTCGACTTCGAAATGCATGCCACCCATGGCGATGGCCGCAGCGTGGCGCAAGTGCTCGAGGGCGTGCGTGACGAAGTGTCGGTGATGCGTCCACCGGCTTACAACCGCTTCCCCAACAGCTTTGCGCACATCTTCGCTGGTGGTTACGCGGCGGGTTACTACAGCTACAAGTGGGCTGAAGTGCTGTCCGCCGACGCCTTCTCGAAGTTCGAGGAAGACGGCGTGCTCAACGCTGAAACCGGTCGTGCGTTCCGCGAAGCGATTCTGGCGCGCGGCGGCTCGCAGGCACCGATGGTGCTGTTCGTCGACTTCCGTGGCCGTGAGCCGTCGATCGACGCGCTGTTGCGCCACAGCGGCCTGAGTGAGGACGCGGCAGCATGAGCGACGGCCCTGTGATCACCAAGAAGCGCTTTATCGCCGGGGCGGTCTGCCCGGCGTGCAGCGAGCCGGACAAGTTGATGATGTGGAACGAAGACGGCGTGCCGCACCGCGAATGCGTGGCTTGCGGATACTCCGACACCCTCAACGAGCAGGGCCTGTCGGTGCCCAAAGAACTGGGCACGCGGGTCAATACCAGTGCGCTGAAGCCTGCCGCCGACAAAAAGGTCCAGGCCGTGCAGTTCTTCCCCAACCCCAAGTTGAAGAAAAAGCCCGACGAGCAACAGTGACAACTACCGCCACCTGCCGATGATCGTCGTCAGGTGGCGGTAACTATCTACCACCTCGCCCCCGCGCTTCGTGATTAGGCTGGTCAATCCAGCCCTCACTCACGGAAGACGCCATGCCTGACACCAACCCATTCCTGCAACAATGGCAGTTGCCGCCCTGGTCGGCGATACGCGCCGAACATCTGCTGCCGGCAGTCGAGCGCATCGTTGCCGACAACCTGCTGATCATCGAAAACGTCATCGCCACTCAGGTTGAGCATCCCAACTGGGACGACGTGGTCATTGCCATTGATGAAGCCGATGCACGCCTGAATGAAACCATGGCGATTATCGAATTCCTTTCGGTCAGACATGCCGATGATCCCGAGTGGTTGGCGCAGGAAGCGCTCAGCACCCACGCTGCGCAGCATTACAAGGCTGCGAAGGCCGGCAATCGACAGTTGCTCCAGGTTTATCAACGATTGGCACAGAGTTCCATAGCCGCCAGCTTCAGTGATGCACGCAAAGCCTCGCTGGCGAAAATCCTGCGCAGGTTTCACCTGGCCGGCAGCGAATTGTCGAGTGCGCAGCGCAAGGATCTGACGCGATTGAACGGCGAAATCGATCTGCTGGAAAAGCGCTTCATGAGCAATCTCAGATCGGTCAACGCTGCATGGAGCAAGGACATCGACGATGCAGCGCTGTTGGCAGGACTGCCGGCCGAAACGCAGGCGCATCTGGCCGCCAATGCCAAAAATGCCGGCCTGTCCGGGTGGCGGCTGACACTCGATCAGAACACTTACGATCAGGTCATGAAGCGGGCGCGGCACCGCGGTTTACGTGAAGAGTGTTTCAAAGCCTGGTGCACCCGCGCTTCGGATCAGGGGCCATACGCCGGCCGCTTCGACAACGGACCGGTGCTGCACAAGCTGCTGGCGGCGCGTCATGCCAAAGCCCGGCTGTTGGGTTTCGACAACTTCGCTCAGCTGCGACTGCTCGACCGCATGGCCGTGGATACTGACCAGGTCCGCCGTTTTCTGCAGCAGCAGATCGCCCTCAATGCAGCGGCGCTTGCGCGCGAAACCGATGACCTGCAAGCCTCTGCACGCCAGTATGGTATTGATCAGATAGAAGCGTGGGATCACGACTTCCTCGCCGAGCAATTGCGCCTGAAGCAGTTGGGCGGCGAGGTGCAGGACCTGCGCCTGTTTTTTCCACTGGACGCCATACTGCAGAGCCTGTGCCGCTTCAGTGAGCACATGTTCGGCATCAGGATCAGCGAAAATATCCGCCTGGAGACTTTCAACGAAAACGTGCGCCTGTTCGAAGTCAGCGAGCATGAGCAAGCGGTCGGCTTCATCTACATCGACCCGTTCCACCGCGCCGCTGGCGCCGACTACGCCTGGACAGGTGTACTGCGCAACCGACGGATCAGTGCGGAAGGCCGGCCATCACTGCCGATAGCCTCGCTTCAATGCAATTACACGGCCGCCGCCGACGGGCTGAATCTGCTGGCACATCAGGATCTGCGCGTGCTGCTGCACGAATTCGGCCATTGCCTGCATCACGTGCTGACACATTCGCCGCACTACAATCTTTCCGGCATTTCGCAACTGAGCCGCGACGCTGCCGAGTTTGTCGGGCAGCTGTTCGAGAAATGGGCGCTATCCGGGCAATTCCTGCGCTGGCTGGGTACGCATCATCAGAGCGGTGAGCGCCTGTCGCAAACGCAGGCCGACGCCGCGTTTTCCACCACCGACATCCAGCGCAGCCGAGAGACGGCGATGCTGCTGCTGAGCGCGCTGTTCGACTTCGAACTGCATTGCAGTCACGGCGACGGTCGCACTGTTCAACAAGTGATGGCGGATGTGCAAAGCGCATTCCCGGGCCTGCATATTCCAGCCTACTGCCGCTTCGCCAACAGCTGCGATTATCTGGTCACCGGTTACGAGGCTTCGCTATACGCCTACAAATGGTCGGGTGTACTGGCGAGCGAGGCATTCAAACGCTTCGAACGTGAAGGTCTGTTCAATGAACAGACGGGCCGGGACCTGCGCAAACACCTGCTGTCGGGAGACAGACAGTCACTCCCCGCCGCGCTGCAAGCGTTCTTGGGTAAACCGATCGACAGCGCGCTGTTTCCTGCACCAGCCGATTGAGCTGATCAACGCTGGACGTGCGCCGAGTCGAACCAGCTCCTCATCGAACACATGGCGAATGCACTGGTGCTGCATTCGCCATTGATCAGGGCTTCGTGCAACCGATCGACATCGGCCTGCATCACGTAGCGCACGCTGTCGTGGAAATGCTGACTGTCACCAAAACCGCCCTCGGTCATTTCCTTGAGCGCCTGCTCTTTGCTCCAGCCCTGCACCACCACGCGGTACATCGCCGCCATCAGACCGGTGCGGTCAGAACCGTGCTTGCAGTGCATGAGCACCGGGCCGTCGGCTTCGGCGGACTGAATCGCGCGCAGAGCCTTGAGCACATCGCTGTCGTCGACGTGATTGGTGCGATACGGCAGTTGCACTTGCTTGATGCCCGACGCGGAGAGCCAGTCGCTATCAGCATCAGGCAGGAAGTTGATTACGGTAACGACATGCAGATCGTTCAACAGCGGCACCGCGCTGCGGCTGGGCAAGGCGCTGCGATACAGCGTCGGTGACATGCGGAACAGGTTGAACTGCGCCTCAACCGGCTGTGCCCACTCGGCCGGGCGAGATGCCGTGGCGTCGGCCGCCCGGGCGGCAATGCCATGCAACAGGGCAACAAGCGAAAAACATAACGCGGGGAAAAAGCGCACTCGAGACATGCTGGGCTGACCGTTTCGGCAATCTTCATGGGAGGAATTGCAGCTTCGCTATCAAGCGGTCAATACGCCGTGAGCCGGCCGTCAAAGAAACGTGAATCGGCGCCTCACCGGGCTTTTTTCCAGGAAAACGGTTTTTCTTGATGCTTAGCCTGCTACCATTTGTCACATGATGTTGCAGACGTGGCGCCCTTTTTCGGGACAGACCCTCGTCATCGCGACGCAAAATTCCTCGAGCTGCTCGCAGAAGCGGCTGACTTCTATGCCTGATGAGGTGCCCCCCATGTCTGATCAAGATCGAGACAACCCGCGGCGTGAGTTCTTGCGCAAATCCCTGACCCTGATTCCGGTGGTCACGCTTGCCGGTACCGGCCTGGGCAGCAGCGTGCTGCAAGCCGCACCTGAAAGCACTCCGGCGCCTGCCGCAGCAAAACCGGCCGCGGCTGGCGCCGGTGAGTATCAGCCGAGCTTTTTCACCGCCGAAGAATGGGCGTTCATCAACGCTGCCGTCGCCCAGTTGATCCCCAACGATGCGCAGGGCCCGGGCGCGCTTGAAGCCGGCGTGCCGGAATACATCGACCGGCAGATGAACACGCCGTACGCCGCCGGTGCCCTGTGGTACATGCAAGGCCCATTCAATGCCGACGCTGCGCCGGAGATGGGCTGGCAGAGCAAACTGGTGCCCAAAGACATCTATCGCCTCGGCATCGCCGCCACGGATCAGTGGGTAAAAGGTCTCAGCGGTAAAACATTTGCCGAGCAAGACAGCGCTACCCGAGACGATTTGCTCAAGCAACTGGAAGCCGGCAAGCCGCAGTTCGATGCGGTGCCGGCGAAGATTTTCTTCAATCTGCTGCTGCAAAACACCAAGGAGGGTTTCTTCTGCGACCCGATCCACGGTGGCAATAAAGGCATGGTCGGCTGGACCATGATCGGTTTCCCCGGCGCCCGCGCCGATTTCATGGATTGGGTGGAACGCAACGAGCAATACCCCTTCCCGGCAGTGTCGATTCGCGGCGAGAGGGCGTAAGCATGGCAACGGTAATGAAGAAGGTTGATGCAGTCATCGTCGGTTTCGGCTGGACGGGCGCCATCATGGCCAAAGAGCTGACCGAAGCGGGTCTGAACGTGCTGGCGCTGGAGCGCGGGCCGATGCAGGACACCTACCCCGACGGCAACTATCCGCAGGTGATCGACGAACTCACCTACAGCGTGCGGAAAAAGCTCTTTCAGGACATCTCCAAAGAGACGGTGACCATTCGCCACAGCGTCAATGATATCGCCCTGCCCAACCGCCAGTTGGGCGCGTTCCTGCCGGGGAATGGCGTCGGCGGCGCCGGTCTGCACTGGTCGGGCGTGCACTTTCGCGTCGACCCGATCGAATTGCGCATGCGCAGCCATTACGAAGAACGCTACGGCAAAAGCTTCATCCCCAAGGACATGACCATCCAGGATTTCGGCGTCAGCTATGAAGAGCTGGAACCATTTTTCGACTTCGCGGAAAAAGTCTTCGGCACCTCCGGCCAGGCCTGGACGGTGAAAGGTCAACTGGTCGGTCAGGGCAAGGGCGGCAACCCCTACGCGCCGGATCGCTCCAACCCGTTCCCGCTTGAAGCGCAGAAGAACACCGTATCCGCACAGCTGTTCGGCAAAGCGGCTACAGAGGTGGGTTACAAACCCTACAACCTGCCTTCGGCAAATACCTCTGGGCCGTACACCAATCCCTACGGCGCACAGATGGGGCCGTGCAATTTCTGCGGTTTCTGCAGCGGCTACGTCTGCTACATGTATTCCAAGGCCTCGCCGAACGTGAACATTCTGCCGGCGCTCAAGCCCCTGCCGAATTTCGAGCTGCGGCCCAACTCCCATGTGCTGCGGGTCAATCTCGACAGCAGTAAGTCCAAAGCCACCGGCGTCACCTACATCGACGGCCAGGGCCGCGAGATCGAGCAGCCGGCGGACCTGGTGATCCTCGGCGCGTTCCAGCTGCACAACGTGCGTCTGATGCTGCTCTCCGGGATCGGCAAACCCTACGACCCGATCAGCGGCGAAGGCGTGGTCGGGCGTAACTTCGCCTACCAGAATATGGCGACCATCAAGGCCTTCTTCGACAAGGACACCCACACCAACAACTTCATTGGCGCTGGCGGCAACGGCGTGGCGGTAGACGATTTCAACGCCGACAACTTCGACCACGGGCCGCACGGCTTCGTCGGCGGTTCGCCGATGTGGGTCAACCAGGCTGGCAGCCGCCCGATTGCCGGCACCTCGAACCCGCCGGGCACTCCGGCCTGGGGCAGTGCGTGGAAACGTGCCACCGCCGATTACTACACCCACCAGGTGTCGATGGACGCCCACGGCGCGCATCAGTCCTACCGTGGTAACTACCTCGATCTCGATCCGGTGTACCGCGATGCCTACGGCCTGCCGCTGCTGCGCATGACCTTCGACTGGCAGGAAAACGACATCAAGATGAACCGCTTCATGGTCGAGAAAATGGGCAAGATCGCCCAAGCCATGGGCCCGAAAGCCATTGCGGTGATCGGCAAGCAGGTCGGCGACCACTTCAACACCGCCTCGTACCAGACCACCCACCTCAACGGTGGCGCAATCATGGGTACCGATCCGAAGACCAGCGCGCTGAACCGCTATTTGCAGAGCTGGGACGTGCACAACGTGTTCGTCCCCGGCGCCTCGGCGTTCCCGCAGGGCCTGGGCTACAACCCGACCGGACTGGTGGCGGCGCTGACCTACTGGTCGGCGAAAGCGATCCGCGAGCAATACCTGAAAAACCCCGGCCCGCTGGTGCAGGCTTAAGGAGCGATGACCATGAAAACTTTCGTTATCGCCACCCTCGCCCTGCTCGGCAGCACTGCAATTTATGCGGCCGATGTTGATCAAAATCTGATCAAGCAAGGTGAATACCTCGCCCGCGCCGGTGACTGCGTGGCCTGTCACACCGCCAAGGGCGGCAAGCCGTTCGCCGGCGGCCTGCCGATGGAAACACCGATCGGCACGATCTACTCGACCAACATCACCCCGGATAAAACCGGCCTGGGCGATTACAGCTTCGAGGACTTCGATCAGGCCGTGCGCCACGGTGTGGCCAGAAACGGCAGCACGTTGTACCCGGCGATGCCTTATCCGTCCTACGCGCGGGTCAACCAGGCGGACATGCAAGCGCTGTATGCGTATTTCATGCACGGCGTCGAACCGGTGGCGCAGGAGAACAAGGCCAGCGACATTCCCTGGCCGTTGAGCATGCGCTGGCCGCTGATGGGCTGGCGCTGGCTGTTCGCACCGAAGGTCGAGGATTACCAGGCCACATCGGCCGATCCGGTGATTGATCGCGGGGCATATCTGGTCGAAGGCCTCGGCCACTGCGGCGCCTGTCACACCCCGCGTGCGCTGACCATGCAGGAAAAATCCCTGAGCGCGGCGGACGGCAGCGAATTCCTCGCCGGCAGTGCACCGCTGGAAGGCTGGATCGCCAAGAGCCTGCGCGGCGATCACAAGGATGGCCTCGGCAGCTGGAGCGAAGAACAACTGGTGCAGTTCCTCAAGACCGGGCGCAGTGATCGCAGCGCAGTATTCGGCGGCATGAGTGATGTGGTCACCCACAGCATGCAATACATGAGCGACGCCGACCTCACCGCGATTGCCCGCTATCTCAAATCACTGCCGGCCAATGACCCGGCGGATCAGCCGCATCAGTACGACCAGAAAGTAGCCAAAGCGCTGTGGAACGGTGACGACAGCCAACGCGGCGCGTCGGTGTACATCGACAACTGCGCGGCCTGCCACCGTACCGACGGCCATGGCTACACCCGGGTGTTCCCGGCGCTGGCGGGCAATCCGGTGCTGCAAACCGACGATCCGACCTCGCTCATCCACATCGTGCTCAAGGGCGGGACTTTGCCGGCAACGCACACCGCGCCATCGACCTTCACCATGCCCGGTTTCGCCTGGCGCCTGTCGGATCAGGAAGTCGCGGATGTGGTGAGCTTCATTCGTGGCAGCTGGGGCAACAAGGGTGCGCCGGTGAAAGCTGCCGATGTTGCCGAGTTGCGTACGGAGGATATGAAGCAGACCTCCGGTGACGATCTTGGGCAGCTCACCTCGCATAACTGAGCGAAATGTGTCGACAGACCGCTGGCACGACATGACTCGCATGTTGAGTCAGCGGTGTTCATCGAGTCGACTTCAGACCTCTGAACTGCACAAACGCATCCGCCAACTGCAAGTACAGTCTCTTGTCATGGTTATCGATATCGCCATCCCCGTCGCTATCGATAACCTCTTCGGAAAGGAGGTCATAGCGATCGTTTGCCTGCGCTGAAGAGGCAAATAGCGCGTAGTCGTAGTCCATCATTTCGGTGGCGTTATCGCCGTAATGATAAAAAACAACCTCGGGACTTCCGTCGCGTTCCATGTCTGCAATTTCAAGCAAAATTCTGATTGGCATCACATTCAATCCATTCCGGTTGGCAAGCCACTATTGGTCATCCGGCTTTAACGTAAGACGGCGCTTGCAACCACGTCTACTGTCATATCTGACAGGGTGTATGTGCACACAGTTGTAGGAACGTCGGTTACGATCAGAAATTGCCTTGGATGCTGCCCCCCTCCCCGAACGTAGCGGACATGAACAACCACAACTGACCACTCGCCCGACGGCACTAGCCAGATGAGGATCGCCCCGATACTGTTCGCATATACAGTATCGAGGTGTTTTCATGTCTACTCCATTGCCACCTCGCGGTCGCGGCACCGCAACCAACCCGCACAACCGTTTTGCGCCGAGTCGTTCAGTGGCCGAGGACGATGGCTGGTATCAGGAAGTGCCAGAGACGCAAAACACCGAAGTGATCATCGAGAAGGCCAAATCGATCATCAGCCGCAACACCTCGCCGGATCTGCCCTTCGACCGTTCGGTAAATCCCTATCGCGGCTGCGAACACGGCTGCATCTATTGCTATGCACGGCCCAGCCACGCCTATTGGGACATGTCGCCGGGCCTGGATTTCGAAACCCGGCTGATTGCCAAGACCAATGCCGCCCAGGTCCTCGAGGAACAACTGAGCAAACCCGGCTATCAATGTGCGCCGATCAATCTCGGCTCCAATACCGACCCGTATCAGCCCATCGAGCGCGAATACAAAATCACCCGTCAGACCCTGGAAGTGCTGCTGCGTTACCGGCATCCGGTGACCATTGTCACCAAAGGTTCACTGATTCTGCGCGATCTCGATTTGCTGACCGAGTTGGCGCAGCAACGGCTGGTGTCGGTGATGATCAGCCTGACCACACTGGACGATGAACTCAAACGCACCCTCGAACCGCGCGCCGCCGCGCCCAAGGCACGCCTGCGCGCGATCCGGGTGATGCGCGAAGCAGGCATTCCGGTCGGCGTGCTGTGTTCGCCGATGATTCCGATGATCAATGACAGCGAAATCGAAAGCCTGCTCACCGAGGCCCACGCTGCCGGTGCGCAAAGCGCTGCCTACATGATGCTGCGCCTGCCGCTGGAAGTCGCTCCGCTGTTCGAGGAGTGGTTGCAGGCGCACTATCCGCAACGTGCCGGCCATGTGCTGAGCCTGATCCGCCAGAGTCGCGGCGGTGAACTCTACGACAGTCGATTCGGCGCGCGGATGCGTGGTGAAGGGCCGTTTGCCGACCTGCTCGCACAAAGATTTGCCAAGGCCATCAAAAAGCTTGGCCTGAACAAACGCGAGGGCTATAACCTCGACTGCTCGGCCTTCTGTCCGCCGGGTCGCCAGATGTCGTTGATTTAGCGACAATTGGCTTTGGGTTGACGGGTTGGAATCCTTCCGCCGAAACACGCCGGTCACGTTTTTTGTGACCTGGAACACACGTTCTAGAGCGTTTGATTCAGTTTCAGTTAAGTTTCGGCGGCTACCTTGTTCATCGAGTGACTGACGGGTCGGGATGACCCGGATGGTTTAAACAGCCACTGGCTTCATACCGGAATACCGGGGAAGACTCCCTGAATCCGCACAAGAGGATGAATCATGAGTGACAAGGATAAACAGTCGTTGGCTGCCTCGGCGCAAAGCCCTGAAGCACAATCCGCCGATGCAGCACTGCGACAGATCGTTGATGGCTTTTTACGCTTTCACCATGACGTTTTTCCGCAGCAGGAAGAATTGTTCAAGAAGCTCGCCACCGCTCAGGCGCCCAAGGCGATGTTCATCACCTGCGCCGACTCGCGCATCGTTCCCGAGCTGATCACCCAGAGCTCGCCGGGCGATCTGTTCGTTACCCGTAACGTCGGCAACGTGGTGCCGCCCTACGGTCAGATGAACGGCGGCGTCTCCACCGCGATCGAATACGCGGTACTGGCGCTGGGCGTGCAGCACATCATCATTTGCGGCCACTCCGATTGCGGCGCCATGCGCGCGGTACTCAACCCCGACAGCCTGGAAAAAATGCCGACGGTCAAAGCCTGGCTGCGCCACGCTGAAGTCGCGAAAACCATGGTGCACGACAACTGCAACTGCACCGACGAAAAAGACAGCATGCCGATCCTCACCGAGGAAAACGTCATCGCCCAATTGCAGCACTTGCGTACCCATCCTTCGGTAGCCTCGCGCATGGCGAACGGTCATCTGTTCATCCATGGCTGGGTCTACAACATCGAAACCAGCGAAATCAAAGCTTACGACGCGGACCAGGGTCGTTTCCTGCCTCTCGACGGCAGCCATCCGATTCCTGTGGCGACGCCCAAAGCGCGCTTCTAAATCTTCCCAACAATCTGTGTGGTATGACGCCGGCCGCTGATTCAGCGGTCCGGCCTCGCCACGCCTGAAGAAAACTTCGGGAGAATCGCCATGCGTGCGGCTCAATTGAAAGCTGTGTTGCCACGGGAGCTGCTCGCCTCCGTGGTTGTGTTTCTGGTCGCCCTGCCGCTGTGCATGGGCATCGCGATTGCCTCAGGGCTGCCGCCGGCCAAGGGCCTGATCACCGGCATCATCGGCGGTCTGGTGGTCGGTTGGCTGGCGGGCTCGCCGTTGCAGGTCAGCGGTCCGGCGGCGGGTCTGGCGGTTCTGGTTTTCGAGCTGGTGCGCCAGCATGGCGTCGAGATGCTCGGGCCGATCCTGCTGCTCGCCGGATTTCTGCAACTGGTCGCCGGGCGGCTGAAGCTTGGCTGCTGGTTTCGCGTCACGGCGCCAGCGGTGGTCTACGGCATGCTCGCGGGCATTGGCGTGTTGATTGTGCTTTCGCAAATCCATGTGATGCTCGATGCCAAGCCGCAGCCTTCCGGGCTCGACAACCTCACGGCGTTTCCGGCGGCCGTAGCGCAAGCCTTGCCGTCGTTCGGCTGGCAGGCGGGTCTGCTCGGCTTGTCGACGATTGCGGTGATGTGGCTGTGGGAAAAATTCCGCCCGCATTCGCTGCGCTTCATTCCCGGCGCATTGCTCGGTGTGGGTCTGGCGACGGTGGCGAGCCTGATGCTGGCGTTGCAGGTCAAGCGCGTCGAGGTACCGGCGAATCTGGCCGAGGCGATCGATTGGCTCAAGCCGGCCGACCTGATGAATCTGGCCGACCCGACACTGCTGATTGCCGCGTTCGCCGTGGCGTTTATCGCCAGTGCCGAAACCCTGTTGTCCGCCGCGGCGGTGGATCGCATGCACAGCGGCGTGCGTTCGGACTTCGATCGTGAACTGTCGGCGCAAGGTGTCGGCAACATGCTCTGCGGTCTGGTCGGCGCGCTGCCGATGACCGGGGTGATCGTGCGCAGTTCGGCCAACGTCCAGGCTGGTGCGACCACACGCTACTCGACGATTTTCCATGGCCTGTGGCTGCTGGCATTCGTGCTGTTGCTGTCGAGCGTGCTGCAAAGCATTCCGGTGGCGAGCCTGGCGGGCGTGCTGGTGTATACCGGCTTCAAACTGGTCGACCTGAAAGCCTTCCGTGGTCTGGGTCGGTACGGGCGGATGCCAATGTTCACCTACGTCGCTACAGCGTTGGCGATCATCTTCACTGACCTGCTCACCGGTGTGCTGATCGGCTTCGGCCTGACCATGTTGAAGCTGGCATTCAAGGCTTCGCGCCTGAAGATCAGCCTGATCGACTTGCCGCAGGACGGCGAGATGGAACTGCGTCTGGTTGGTGCAGCGACGTTCCTCAAAGTGCCGGCGCTGACTCAAGTGCTGGGCAGCATTCCCCACGGTACGACGGTACATGTGCCGCTGAACAACCTCAGCTACATCGACCATTCGTGTCTCGAGTTGCTTGAGGAATGGGGCCGGGCGAATGCGGCGAAGGGGTCGAAGCTGTTGATCGAATCGCGTGGGTTGAAGCGACGGCTTGAGGGGCGGGTTCGGACCAATACCGGGATTGGCTCAGCCGCTTAAATCTCCGGGTTGACTCGACCCCTGTAGGAGCTGCCGCAGGCTGCGATCTTTTGATCTTGATTTTTAAAAACAACATCAAAAGATCGCAGCCTGCGGCAGCTCCTACATTGGATTGTGTATGACTCAGGCAGCAGGCTGATCCAGCTCAAGCCCCACACCCAACCGGCGGCTCATGCACGGCCAGCGTTTCCACGCCGCGCCAGTGTCCGGACTGCTGAGTTTTTCGCGGTAGGCTTCGACCGACTCCAAAGCAAAACTCTCTTCGTTGAGCATCTCGTCGATCGCGTGATGCACCGCTTCGTCCAGTTGGTTGGCGAATTCCTCACCGATCAATTGGTGAGCAATCAGGTTGGCGACCGTCATGTCCAAGGGGATCAGTGGCTGGCCGAAATGCTTGATGTACAGGTCGTTGACCTCTTCGACAAAACGGTGTGCCAGATAGGCCTCGTCGAGCAGACTGTCCAGGCCGACATGCCCGGCCATGATCGCCGGCGGCTGGAGGAAATACTGCTCGGCGATTTTCAGCACCGGTTTGATCTGCGATTCGATGCCTGCTTCCCTGGCGACTTCATTGGCTGCATCCAGCAGGTCCGGTACTTCATCGATGTAGGCGGCGACAAAACGCGTCAGCACGCCCTGGGCGTCGGCTTCCGGCAACTGGATCGCCGGGTGCAGGTGAGGCAGCTTGCTTTCCAGCTGACGGGTCAGCAGGCCGGTGTCTTTTTCGTGCTGTTGGGCTTTTTGGATCTGCTCGCGCAATGCGGCGGTGTTCATGAAAACTCCAGGAAACAAGGCAATGAAATAGGGAAGACATAACTTAGCTGGCTTACGAAAAACGCTAAGACGCATTTGTCATAATTATTCCATCCTTGATGCAGCTGCGTTATATCCATTCGCCACCACTCGTCTGCATCCTTCTCCATTCGGGCACTTGAACGCAAGCGCCGGGTGTTTCAGCTCATTTACGTGCCCGGGTTGCAATTCCCGGGCGCTGTCTATACTCGCCAATGAATGGAGTTAGCTGATGACGCCCGACTGCACCCGCAGCAAGGCCCGGCGATTCAAGTTCGTAGTCTGATGCAGCCGCTCCCTTGCCGCAGGCGATACGCCGGCGGGATAACAAGAACGATAAGGGGAACCCGCAATGATGCGACATCCACATGTCTGGATGGGCCTCCTGTTGTGGTCGATTTTCAGCCCGGCCAACGCGGCATGGACTGTGAATATGGCGCCTGGAGCGACTGAAATCAGTCACGCAGTATTCGACCTGCACATGACCATTTTCTGGATCTGTGTGGTGATCGGGATCATCGTCTTCGGCGCCATGTTCTGGTCGATGATGGTGCACCGCCGCTCTACCGGCCAGGTCGCGGCCAAATTCCACGAAAGCACCGGCGTCGAGATCATGTGGACCATCGTGCCGCTGCTGATCCTGGTGGCCATGGCCGTCCCCGCCACCGCGACGCTGATCAAGATGTACGACACCAGCGAGCCGGACATCGATATCCAGATCACCGGCTATCAGTGGAAGTGGCATTACAAATACCTGGGCCAGGACGTCGAGTTCTTCAGCAACCTGGCCACCCCCGCCGAGCAGATCCACAACAAGGAAGCCAAGGGCGAGCATTACTTGCTCGAAGTCGACAAGCCGCTGGTGCTGCCGATCGGCGCCAAGGTGCGCTTTCTGGTGACCTCGGCTGACGTCATTCACTCATGGTGGGTGCCGGCGTTTGCGGTCAAGCGCGATGCGATTCCCGGGTTCGTCAATGAGGCCTGGACGCGCATCGACAAGCCCGGTCTCTACCGTGGCCAGTGCGCCGAATTGTGCGGCAAGGATCACGGCTTCATGCCGATCGTGGTCGAGGTCAAGGAACAGGCCGACTACGAAAAATGGCTCGCCGAGCGCAAGGCCGAGGCCGCGCAACTCAAAGAACTGACCAGCAAGGAATGGACCCTCGACGAGCTCAAGGAGCGCGGCGACAAGGTTTACCACACCACTTGCGTGGCCTGTCACCAGGCCGAAGGCCAAGGCCTGCCGCCGATGTTCCCGGCGCTCAAGGGCTCGAAAATCGCCACCGGGCCGATCAAGGATCACCTGAGCATCGTCTACCACGGCAAACCCGGCACCGCCATGGCGGCGTTCGGCAAACAGCTGTCGGAAGTCGATATCGCAGCGGTCGTGACTTACGAACGTAACGCCTGGGGCAACAACAAGGGCGACATGGTCACGCCAAAAGAAGTGCTGGAGCTGAAACAGGCGGAAAGCAAATGAGCCGGTCAATTGCGTATTCAGTGAACCGGTCGGGGCAGCGCGCCCCGGCCTGCCCCGTCCACTTTCGTGAAGGAGACCGGCCATGAGCGCTGTCATCGATGACCACGGTCACGCCGACCACGCCCACGGCCCCGCCAAAGGCCTGATGCGCTGGGTGCTGACCACCAACCACAAGGACATCGGCACGCTGTACCTGTGGTTTGCCTTCTGCATGTTCCTGCTCGGCGGCTCGTTCGCCATGGTCATTCGCGCTGAGCTGTTCCAGCCCGGCCTGCAGATCGTGCAGCCGGAATTCTTCAACCAGATGACCACCATGCACGGTCTGGTCATGGTGTTCGGTGCAGTGATGCCGGCCTTCGTCGGCCTCGCCAACTGGATGATTCCGCTGATGGTCGGCGCGCCGGACATGGCCCTGCCACGGATGAACAACTTCAGCTTCTGGCTGTTGCCGGCGGCGTTTCTGCTGCTGGTGTCGACGTTGTTCACCCCGGGCGGCGGACCGAATTTCGGCTGGACCTTCTACGCGCCGCTGTCCACCACCTACGCACCGGAGAGCGTGACGTTCTTCATCTTCGCCATCCACTTGATGGGCATCAGTTCGATCATGGGCGCGATCAACGTAGTCGCGACCATCCTCAACCTGCGCGCGCCCGGCATGACCCTGATGAAAATGCCGCTGTTCGTCTGGACCTGGCTGATCACCGCGTTTCTGCTGATCGCAGTGATGCCGGTGCTGGCCGGCTGCGTGACGATGATGCTCATGGATATTCACTTCGGCACCAGTTTCTTCAGTGCTGCCGGCGGCGGTGACCCGGTGCTGTTCCAGCATGTGTTCTGGTTCTTCGGCCACCCCGAGGTGTACATCATGATCCTGCCGGCGTTCGGCGCGGTCAGCCAGATCATCCCGACCTTCGCGCGCAAGCCGCTGTTCGGCTACACCTCGATGGTCTACGCCACGGCGAGTATCGCGTTCCTGTCGTTCATTGTCTGGGCGCACCACATGTTCGTGGTCGGCATTCCGCTGGTGGGCGAATTGTTCTTCATGTACGCGACCATGCTGATCGCCGTACCTACGGGTGTGAAAGTGTTCAACTGGGCGAGCACCATGTGGCAGGGCTCGATGACCTTCGAGACGCCGATGCTGTTTGCCGTGGCGTTCGTCATTCTGTTCTCGATCGGTGGTTTTTCCGGGCTGATGCTGGCAATCGCCCCGGCGGACTTCCAGTACCAGGACACCTACTTCGTGGTCGCGCACTTCCACTATGTGCTGGTGCCCGGGGCGATCTTCGGCATCTTCGCCTCGGCCTATTACTGGCTGCCGAAGTGGACCGGGCACATGTACGACGAAACCCTCGGCAAGCTGCATTTCTGGCTGTCGTTCGTCGGCATGAACCTGACCTTCTTCCCGATGCACTTCGTCGGTCTTGCGGGGATGCCGCGACGGATTCCGGACTACAACCTGCAGTTCGCCGATTTCAACATGGTCTCGTCGATCGGCGCATTCATGTTCGGCGCCACGCAGATCTTCTTCCTGTTCATCGTCATCAAGACCATCCGTGGCGGCGCACCGGCCCCGGCCAAACCGTGGGACGGCGCCGAAGGGCTGGAGTGGAGCGTGCCGTCGCCGGCGCCGTATCACACCTTCACCACGCCGCCGGAAGTGAAATGAACACCTCTTGTTTTTTGCAATGTGTGCAGAGGCACAGATCCCCAGTGGATGCTCACAGATCTCCTGTGGATGTACACAGATCCCTTGTGGGGAGGGGATTTATCCCCGTTGGGCTGCGCAGCAGCCCCAAAACCTGCAATCGAAATTCATCAGGTAGACCGTGTGCGCTGGATTCAGGGCCGCTTCGCAGCCCAACGGGGATGAATCCCCTCACCACAAAAGCTTCACCGGCCACCAGGGAACACGAGGGAGGCATGAATCATGGCTGACTCGATCTCGCTGAAGAAACTCGTCACCCGCCTGCTGCTGGTGGTAGTGGCGATGTTCGTCTTCGGTTTCGCCCTGGTGCCGATCTACGACGTGATGTGCAAAGCCTTCGGCATCAACGGCAAGACCGGCGGCCAGTACGCGGGCGAGCAAGTGGTCGACACCTCGCGCCAGGTGCGCGTGCAGTTTCTCTCGACCAACACCGCCGACATGCCGTGGGACTTTTACCCGAAACACGACGAGCTGACCGCCAATCCCGGCGCGGTGAACGAGATGGTCTTCATCGCGCGCAATCCCACCGACAAACCGATGAGCGCGCAAGCGGTGCCGAGCATCGCGCCGAGCAACGCGGCGGCGTTTTTCCACAAGACCGAATGCTTTTGCTTTACCCAGCAGGTGCTGCAACCCGGTGAACAGATCGAGATGCCGGTGCGTTTCATCGTTGACCGCGACATGCCCAAGGAAGTGAAGCACCTGACACTGTCCTACACGCTGTTCGATATCACCGCCCGACATCCGCCGGTGGCTGTTAACACTGGCGGTTGAGCGTGGCCGATAAGGAGAACAATAAATGGCAACTCATGAGCATTATTACGTCCCGGCCCAGAGCAAATGGCCGATCATCGCCACGCTCGGGATGTTCGTCACCGTCTACGGCCTCGCCACCTGGTTCAACGATCTCAAGGCCGCACGCCCGGATTCCCACGGCCCGCTGATCTTTTTCGTCGGCGGCCTGCTGCTGGCGTACATGCTGTTCGGCTGGTTCGGTGCGGTGATCAAGGAAAGTCGCGCGGGGCTTTACAGCCCACAACTGGACCGCTCGTTCCGCTGGGGCATGAGCTGGTTCATCTTTTCCGAGGTGATGTTTTTCGTCGCCTTCTTCGGCGCGCTCTTCTATATCCGCGTCGTTTCCGCGCCCGGGCTGGCCGGCGAGGGCAGCAAGGGCCTGTCGGAAATGCTCTGGCCGAACTTCGAATATGTCTGGCCGTTGCTGAACAACCCCGACCCGAAACTGTTCCCACCGCCCAAGGATGTCATCAGCCCTTGGGGCCTGCCGCTGCTCAACACGATCCTGCTGGTCAGCTCCAGCGTGACCATCACCATCGCCCACCATGCGCTGAAGAAAGGCCATCGCGGCGCGCTGAAACTGTGGCTGGCGATCACCGTACTGCTGGGCGTCGCGTTCCTCGGTTTCCAGGCCGAGGAATACATCCACGCCTACCAAGAGCTGGGCCTGACCCTCGGCTCGGGCATCTACGGCGCGACGTTCTTCATGCTTACCGGGTTCCACGGCGCCCACGTGACCATCGGCACCATCATTCTGTTCGTGATGCTGATGCGCATCATGAAAGGCCACTTCGACAACGAGCACCAGTTCGGTTTCGAAGCGGCGAGCTGGTATTGGCATTTCGTCGACGTGGTGTGGATCGGCTTGTTCTTCTTCGTCTATGTGCTTTGACGGCAGCTGCAAGCTTCAAGCGGCAAGCTTCAAGTAAAAGCGGTAAGGCTTCTAACTTGCAGCTTGCAGCTCAACGCTTGCAGCTACCACGGCACGTGGGACACCAACTGGCCGCTGTAGAAACCCCAGGCCATCAGGCCGACGGTGACCACGGCCAGTGCCACCCGAACACTCAAGGCGATGACCAGGCGATTGGAGCTGCTGTCGTCCTTGACCAGGAAAAACAGGCCGCTGAACAGGCTGACGACCGTGGCAATCAGCATCAGGACGATCGCTGCTTTGAACATGGCAAGACTCCGGGGGACAGGCGATGCACTTGAGTATAGCGATCGCGATGACTGACTTTATGGCGCGCCCATGAAGCGCTTTCGCCCGGGCGTGATTCCCACTGTCGTGGTGGCGCTGTTGCTGCCGCTGATGGTTGCGCTGGGCTTCTGGCAACTGGGCCGGGGCGCGGAGAAAACCGCGCTGCTGGCCAGTTATGCCGAACGTCGCGTGGCCGAACCGCTGGCCAGCAGTGAACTGCTTGGCAGCGCCGACCCGGCTTACCGCCGCGTGCGCCTGCACGGCCAGTTCGATCCGGCCCACACCCTGTTGCTGGACAACCGCCAGCGTGGCGGCAAGGTCGGCGTCGAATTGCTGCAACCGTTTCAGGACCAACGCAGCGGCCTCTGGCTGCTGGTCAATCGCGGCTGGCTGCCTTGGCCCGACAGGCGTGTGCCGCCGCAATTCACGACACCCGCCGAGGCGCTGACGCTCGACGCCTGGGTCTACATCGCCCCCGGCGTAACGTTCCAGTTGCACGCCGATCCGGTCAGCCATGTCTGGCCGCAAACCATTACCGCCGTCGAGCCGGGCAAATTGTGGCAAACCCTGGAGCGCGACGGCTTCGCCTACGAATTACGCGCCGAACCCGGCCCGGCCAGCTACCAGACCGATTGGCCGGTAGTCGCGATGGGCCCGGAAAAACACCTCGGCTACGCCGTGCAATGGTTCGCCATGGCCACGGCCCTGCTCGGTCTTTACCTCTATTTCGGCTGGCACCACGCAAAGGAGAAACGCCATGGGAAGCGTCATGAATCCACCCAGCATGTCTGAGGCCAAACCCGTTCCGAGCCGCCGGCGCGGGCGCATTCAATTGTTGCTGATCGTGCTTGGCGTGGTCGGGCCGATGCTGCTCGCCACCGGCATGTACAAATTGCAGTTCTGGGTGCCGGAAGGACGCAGCTACCACGGCGAGCTGATCGGCAACGGCCAGACCCGCGCCGACCTCGGCGTGCAGGCCGATGAGCAGCGCTGGCAGATTCTGGTCACGGCGCCAAAGGACTGCGCCGTCGATTGCCAGCAACTGGTTTATCTGGCGCGGCAGATCCAGATCAGCCTCGGCCGCGAAGCCGGGCGCGCCAGCCACGCCCTCGCCGCCGCGCAACCACTGAGCGCTGATTACGCCGCCAAACTCGACCGCGAATATCCGCAGTTGCAGCGCTATCCGCTGGATGCCGGGGTGTTCGCCAGGACCACCGGCGATAAAGCTGTGCCGCAGCTGTGGATCGTCGACCCGCACGGCAATCTGGTGCTGCGTTACGAGCCGAATGTGAAGGGCAAGGATCTGCTTAACGACCTGCGGCATCTGCTGAAACTGTCGAACATCGGATGAGGGCATCGTCATGGCCAAACCTGGATTTCGCCTCGCGCTGTTTGCCACCCTGCTGGCACTGATTGTCGTGCTGCTCGGCGCCTATACGCGCCTGACCCACGCCGGCCTCGGCTGCCCGGACTGGCCAGGCTGCTACGGCTTTATCAGCGTGCCAAAAAGCGAGGCGCAACTGGCCCATGCCGAACTGCATTTCCCTGACGCGCCAGTGGAGGCGCACAAGGGCTGGAACGAGATGATCCACCGCTACTTCGCCGGCACTCTGGGTTTGCTGATTTCAGTGCTGGCCGGGCGCGCCTGGGTCAACCGGCGCCATCCGGGCCAGCCGCTGAAACTGCCGCTGTTTCTGCTGGCGGTGGTCATCGCCCAAGCGGCGTTCGGTATGTGGACGGTGACGCTCAAGCTCTGGCCGCAAGTGGTCACCGGGCATTTGCTCGGCGGCTTTGCCACGTTGAGTCTGCTGTTCCTGCTGACGCTGAGGTTGTCCGGCGTGCTGCCGGCGCTGACGGTACCGAAGCGCCTGCAATACTGGGCGACGGCGGGCCTGCTGCTGGTGATCGGCCAGATCGCCTTGGGCGGCTGGGTCAGTTCCAACTACGCAGCGGTGGCCTGCATCGACTTCCCCACCTGCCATGGCCAATGGCTGCCGCCGGCGGACTTCGCCAACGGTTTCCACCTGACCCAGCACATCGGCCCGAATTATCTCGGCGGGCAACTCGATAGCGATGCACGCACGGCGATTCACCTGACACACCGCATCGGCGCTTTGCTGGTGACGGTCGTACTGCTCGGTCTGGCGTGGCAGTTGAAAGTGGTGGGCATGACGCGTCTGGCCGGGCTGGTGCTGATCGCCCTTGCCGCGCAGATCACCCTCGGCATCAGCAACGTGCTGTTTCATCTACCGCTGCCAGTGGCCGTCGCCCATAACGCCGGCGGTGCGGCGCTGTTACTGACGCTGGTACTGGTCAATTATCACGCGCGCACCAGCCTGCTGCGGGTGAGCCAACCAGGGCTGGTGCGCTGGCGCTTGAGTGCGCACAAACCTGTCGTCGCGCCCATCGCATTGAAAGGAGAAACGCCATGGCGAGTCTGATCGGCCAGCGTGCAGCGCAAGCGCTGTGGCGCGATTATCTGGAGCTGACCAAACCGAAAGTCGTGGTGCTGATGCTGATCACCTCGCTGGTCGGCATGTTCCTCGCTACCCGCGCGGGCGTGCCGTGGACAGTGCTGGTGTTTGGCAATCTGGGCATTGCCTTGTGCGCTGGCGGCGCGGCGGCGGTCAATCATGTGGTCGATCGGCGCATCGATGCGGTAATGGCGCGCACGCACAAACGTCCGCTGGCCGAAGGCCGGGTCTCACCTGCGGCGGCGTTGACCTTCGCCCTGGTGCTGGCATTGCTCGGCCAGGCGCTGCTGCTGACCTTCACCAATCAGCTGACCGCTTGGCTGACTCTCGCCTCGCTGCTCGGTTATGCGGTGGTCTACACCGGTTTTCTCAAGCGTGCGACGCCGCAGAACATCGTCATCGGCGGCCTCGCCGGTGCCGCGCCGCCGCTGCTGGGCTGGACCGCCGCCACCGGCCATGTCAGCGCCGAACCGCTGTTGCTGGTGCTGATCATCTTCGCCTGGACCCCGCCGCACTTCTGGGCGCTGGCGATTCATCGCAAAGAGGAATACGCCAAGGCCGACATTCCGATGCTGCCGGTGACCCATGGCGAGCACTACACCAAAGTGCACATTCTCCTCTACACCTTCGCGCTGCTGGCAGTGAGTCTGCTGCCGTACGTGATTCACATGAGCGGCGCGCTGTATCTGGTCTGTGCGCTGGTGTTGGGCGCAAGGTTTCTGCAATGGGCCGTGGTGCTGTACCGTGGCACTCGGCCGCACGCGGCGATCAACACCTTCAAGTACTCTATTTATTACTTGTTCCTGTTGTTCATCGCCCTGCTCGTAGACCACTACTTACTGTTGAACCTATGACCCGAACCCAGAAAACCGTCTTCATCCTCGTCGCCGTGATCGCGCTGATCCTCGGGCTTACCGTGAATAAAGTGCTGAACGGCAAAGGCCAGGGCGATCCGACTGCGCTGATCGACGCCGGCATTATCCTGCTGCCGCAGAGCCGCAACCTGCCGGACGTGACCATGACCGATCAGGACGGCAAACCAGTTGCCATCGACGAGTTGAAAGGCAAGTGGAGTCTGTTGTTCTTCGGTTATACCTTCTGCCCGGACATCTGCCCGACCACCCTGGCGCAACTGCGGCAGATCAAGAGTGAATTGCCGAAAGAGGCTGTGGATAAATTGCAGATCGTGCTGGTCAGCGTTGACCCCAACCGCGACACGCCGAAGCAGTTGAAACAGTACCTGGGCTACTTCGATCCGCAGTTCATTGGCCTGACGCCTTCATCTATCGAGGAGCTGCAGAAGGTGGCGAACGCGGTGAGCATTCCGTTCATTCCCGCCGATACCAGCAAGCCGAACTACACCGTGGATCACAGCGGCAATCTCGCCGTGATCGGCCCGGACGGCACACAGCGCGGGTTTATCCGCGCGCCGTTGAACAATGCCAAGCTGGTGGCGCAGTTGCCGGCGATGCTTGAGCGCAATTGACAGTTCAAAAGCTGAAAAGCCCCTCACCCTAACCCTCTCCCAGAGGGAGAGGGGACTGACCGAGGTGTTTATTCGAATTGCGCCGACCTGCAATTGTGAGTCGAACTCAGGCTCGAAAAGCTTGAAGGTCGGCCCCCTCTCCCTCGGGAGAGGGCTGGGGTGAGGGGAAGCTTCAAGGCAGGTCGCAAGCCAGGCACCAGACACAAAAAAGGGGACGCGATTGGCGTCCCCTTTTTCATTGCAGCAACCTTAATCAGAACGCCGGCAACACCGCGCCTTTGTACTTCTCGGTAATGAACTGCTTCACTTGCGGGCTGTGCAGCGCAGCCGCCAGTTTCTTCATCGCGTCGCTGTCCTTGTTGTCCGCGCGGGACACGAGGATGTTCACGTACGGCGAGTCGTTGCCTTCGATCACCAGCGCATCCTTGGACGGATCAAGCTTGGCTTCCAGCGCGTAGTTGGTGTTGATCAGCGCCAGATCAACCTGAGTCAGCACGCGCGGGATGGTCGCGGCTTCCAGTTCACGGATCTTCAGGTCTTTCGGATTCTCGGCGATGTCTTTGACGGTCGACAGGATGTTTTTCGAATCCTTGAGCTTGATCACGCCAGCCTTGTCCAGCAGCAACAGCGCACGGCCGCCGTTGGTGGCGTCGTTCGGGATCACCACGTTGGCGCCGCCTGGCAGGTCTTTCAGATCCTTGAGCTTGCTCGAATAAGCGCCCAGTGGCTCCAGATGCACACCGGTCACGGCTACAAGATCAGTGCCCTTGGCCTTGTTGAATTCATCAAGATACGGCTGGTGCTGGAAGAAGTTCGCGTCCAGACGCTTTTCCGCAACCTGTACGTTCGGCTGAATGTAATCGGTGAAGACCTTGACCTTCAGATCCACGCCTTCCTTGGCCAGGGCCGGTTTGACGAACTCGAGGATTTCCGCGTGCGGCACCGGGGTGGCGGCAACGGTCAGGGTCTCGGCGTGGGCCGAAAACGCCGCAACAGCGGCGAAAGCAGCGATCAGTTTTTTCATTCAGCTAACTCCTTGTGAGGGCGCCCGCCAGCGAATGGCCCGCGCCTCTTGATTAAAAAACCGCTTATTTGCGCGAGAAATGCACGACCAGGCGGTCGCCAACCATTTGCAGCACTTGCACCAGAATCAACAGCAGCATCACGGTGACGATCATCACGTCGGTCTGGAAACGCTGGTAGCCGAAACGGATCGCCAGGTCGCCCAGACCACCGGCGCCGACCACACCGGCCATCGCCGTGTAGGACACCAGTGTAATCGCTGTCACCGTAATCGCTGCGAAGATGCCCGGACGGGCTTCCGGCAGCAAGGCGTTCATGATGATCTGCCGCGTGGTCGCGCCCATCGACTGGGTCGCTTCGATGATGCCGCGATCGACTTCGCGCAGCGCGGTTTCCACCAGACGCGCGAAGAACGGCGTAGCACCCACCACCAGCGGCGGGATCGCCCCGGCCACACCCAGCGAGGTGCCGGTGATCAGTACGGTGAACGGGATCATCACAATCAGCAGAATAATAAACGGCAGCGAACGCAAAATGTTCACCACCAGCGACAGCACGGCGTAGAGGCCACGGTTCTCCAGCAACTGACGCGGGCTGCAGAGAAACAGCAGCACGCCCAGCGGCAGGCCGAGCAGCACGGTGAACAGCAGCGAACCGCCGAGCATCAGCATGGTGTCGCCGGTGGCCAGCCAGATTTCGTACCAGTCGATATTGGCGAAGAAACTCATCAGGTCGGCCATTAGCGCAACACCTCCATGTGAACGTCAGCGGCGGTGAAGCGGGCAAACGCCGCCTCCATGTCGCCACCGGTGACAGCGAGGGTCAGTTGCCCGTACGGAATGTCTTTGATGCGGTCGATGCGACCGGCGAGGATGCTGTAGTCAACGCCGGTTTCCCGCGCGACGGTGCCGAGCAACGGCGCGTAGGTCGCCTCGCCCTGGAAGGTCAGACGCACGATACGCCCCGGCACGTGGGCGAAATCGTCACGCTGCTCGCTCTCGTCGATCTGCTCGCTTTCCTGGACGAAACGCTTGGTGGTCGGGTGCTGCGGATGCAGGAACACATCGGCCACCGGACCCTGCTCGACGATCACGCCAGCGTCCATCACCGCGACCTGATCGCAGACGCGCCGGATCACGTCCATCTCGTGGGTGATCAGGACGATGGTCAGTTTCAGTTCGCGGTTGATTTCGGCCAGCAGTTGCAGGACCGATGCCGTGGTCTGCGGGTCGAGGGCGCTGGTGGCCTCGTCGCACAGCAGAATTTTCGGCTTGGTCGCCAGCGCACGGGCAATGCCGACGCGCTGCTTCTGACCGCCGGACAGTTGCGCCGGGTACTTTTTCGCGTGGTCGGACAAACCGACCCGCGCCAGCAGCTCGGCCACGCGTTGGTTGATTTCGCTGCTCGACAGCTCACCGGCCAGGGTCAGCGGCAGGGCCACGTTGTCGGCGACGGTCTTGGAGGCGAGCAGGTTGAAGTGCTGGAAGATCATCCCGACCTGCTGGCGGAAACGGCGCAGGCCGTTGGCGTCCAGTGCGGTGACTTCTTCGCCGTCGACGATGATCTTGCCGCCACTGGAATCTTCCAGGCGATTGATCAGACGCAGCAGGGTACTTTTGCCCGCACCGGAATGGCCAATCAGGCCGAACACCTGGCCGTTCTCGATGGCGAGACTGGTCGGGTGCAGCGCGGGAATATCCTTACCGGCGACGCGGTAAGTCTTGTGGACGTTTTGAAACTCGATCACGTAGCGAACCTTGTGGGGCGCGTTGGAAAAGGATCAGCGGTTAGCCGGGCGCGCATTTTAGCCTGTCCGTATAGAGGTTCTTAGCATTTATTTCGCAATTAACCTTCGATTTGGCAATAACAAGATCAAAGGTCATAAAAAAGGAACGCTCCGAGCGCCTCATCAGTCACTAGTTAAGCGACTTGAAACCCCTGGGTGCCGTGCCCGGGAATCACTCAAGGGTCTGCGGAAGGCATCCGGGGCCAAACGAGGAGTTTACGTCTGATGAGCATCAAAAAGCCTGCACCTGCTAAAAGCGAGATGGCCGGAACCGACACCCCGGATCGCGCCAACACCAACGCCAAGCTCGACAGCCTGGAAGAATTCCGTTCCGACGCCACCGGTCAGGCACTGCGCACCAATCAGGGCGTGAAGATCGCCGACAACCAGAACACCCTCAAAGCCGGGCCGCGCGGGCCTTCGCTGCTGGAAGATTTCATCATGCGTGAAAAGATCACGCACTTTGACCATGAGCGCATTCCGGAGCGTATCGTCCATGCGCGCGGTACCGGCGCCCACGGTTTCTTTCAGACCTACGAGAACCATGCAGCACTGACCAAGGCCGGTTTCCTACAGGATCCGGGCAAGAAGACGCCAGTGTTCGTGCGCTTTTCCACGGTGCAGGGGCCACGTGGCTCCGGCGATACCGTGCGTGACGTGCGTGGCTTTGCGGTGAAATTCTTCACCGATGAAGGCAACTTCGACCTGGTCGGCAACAACATGCCGGTGTTCTTCATTCAGGACGCGATCAAGTTCCCGGACTTCGTCCATGCGGTGAAACCCGAGCCGCACAACGAAATCCCCACCGGCGGCTCGGCTCACGATACGTTCTGGGACTTCGTCTCGCTGGTGCCGGAATCGGCGCACATGGTCATCTGGGCGATGTCCGACCGGGCGATTCCGAAAAGCCTGCGCAGCATGCAGGGCTTCGGCGTGCACACCTTCCGCCTGATCAACGCCGAGGGCAAATCGCGCTTCGTCAAATTCCACTGGCGCCCTACCGCCGGCACCTGCTCGCTGGTGTGGGACGAGGCGCAGAAGCTCGCCGGTAAAGACACCGACTACCACCGTCGCGACCTGTGGGAAGCGATCGAGATGGGCGATTACCCGGAATGGGAACTGGGCGTGCAGATCGTCGAAGAAGAGAACGAACACGACTTCGACTTCGACATCCTCGACCCGACCAAGATCATCCCCGAAGAAATCGTCCCGATTACGCCGCTGGGCAAAATGACTCTGAACCGCAACCCGGACAACTTCTTCGCCGAAACCGAGCAGGTCGCTTTCTGCCCTGGCCACATCGTGCCAGGCATCGACTTTTCCAACGACCCGTTGCTCCAAGGTCGGCTGTTTTCCTACACCGACACGCAGATCAGCCGACTCGGTGGGCCGAACTTCCATGAGCTGCCGATCAACCGTCCGGTGGCGCCGTTCCACAACGGCCAGCGTGACGCACAGCACCGCACCACCATCGACAAGGGCCGCGCTTCTTACGAGCCAAACTCGATCGACGGCGGCTGGCCGAAAGAAACCCCGCCGGCGGCACAGGACGGTGGTTTCGAGAGCTACCCGGAGCGCATCGACGCAGCGAAGATCCGTCAACGCAGCGAGTCGTTCAGCGATCACTTCTCCCAGGCCCGCTTGTTCTTCAACAGCATGAGCGACCACGAGAAAGAGCACATCATCGCTGCCTACAGCTTCGAGCTGGGCAAGGTCGAGCGTGAGTTCATCCGTGCCCGTGAAGTGAACGAGATCCTTGCCAATATCGACCTGACCCTGGCCAAACGCGTGGCGGAAAACCTCGGCTTGCCGGCGCCAGCCAAAGGCACGGTCGAAGTGCGCAAGACCTCGCTGGAGCAGTCGCCAGCGCTGAGCCAGGCCAACCTGCTACCGGGCAATATCAAGACTCGCAAAGTGGCAATCCTTGCTGCCAATGGTGTTGACGCTGCGGCCATCGATGCGATGAAGAATGCGCTGGAAGCCGAAGGCGCCCACGCGAAACTGCTCGGCCCAACCTCGGCGCCAGTGAAGACCGCTGACGGCAAGGCATTGCCGGTGGATGCGTCGATGGAAGGCATGCCTTCAATTGCGTTCGATGCGGTGTTCGTACCGGGTGGGGCGGCGTCGATTACCGCGTTGAGCGGTGACGGCGTGGCGCTGCATTATCTGCTGGAAGCGTACAAGCACCTGAAGGCGATCGCGCTGCACGGCGAGGCCAAGCAGTTGCAGGGCTTGCTGAAGCTCGATGCGGATGCGGGGCTGTTGCAGGGGGCGGATGTGGGTGCGTTGACCAAACCGTTCTTCGCCGCGATTGGCGAGCATCGGGTCTGGGCGCGAGAGCCTAAGGCCAAGGCGATTCCAGCGTAAAAGCAAAAGATCGCAGCCTTCGGCAGCTCCTACAGGATGTACTCAATCCCATGTAGGAGCTGCCGGAGGCTGCGATCTTTTTATGGCTTGCGCGGGCTTAAAACCATCTGCGCCGGCACTGTGCGCAGGATCTGCTTGTCGATCTGCAAATCAAAATCTGGATCGAGCTTCTTGACTCGCTTGCTCAGCAACGTCGCCAGCCACGGATAATCCGCGGTGCGCGGCGCCTGAATGCTGACGGCGCATTCGTAATTCACCACATCGGCGGCGATCGCATCGAGTTGTCGTTGCAGCTTGTGAATATCGCCGATGTTCAACGCAACGGTGGTGCTTTCGGCGGTCGGGTCGATGACCTTGGCTTTCGGCCTGGCTTCGGCAGCCAGCAGTGCGGCCTCAGCCTTTTCCAGCTCGGCCTTGCGCGCTTCGGTGATCGCGCCGTTGACGCCGCCGGTCAGCGCCGGCGCCTTGGGCATCAGGGCGCGAGCACGGCTCAATGCAGTGGCTGCAGCGTTGACATCGCCTTTTTGCAGGACGATCTGGCTGCGGCGCAGGTACGCCTCGGCCAGCTGCCGCTGGTATTGCTCAAGGGATTGATCATTGGGGGTTGCGGCCTGCAACGCGGCCAACTGGTCTTCGGCGGTGGCCAGTTCGCTGCTGGCCAGGCTTTGCTCCAGCTGTGCGATGGCCGTAGCCCGCGCATCCGGGACTTCAGCCACCGGCGGCGTGCTTTGGCAGGCGCCCAGCAGCACTGAAAATGCGACAAGGAGCAGATAACGGGAGGCGAACGGCTTCATTCCTGCGACTCTCTAATTGCGCAAAAAGCGGCCAAGTCTACACCCCACGACGGGGCAGAACAAAACTCAACAGAAACAGCGCGGCTGCCGTCACCACGATAGACGGCCCCGCCGGGGTGTCCTTGAACCACGACAACGCCAGCCCGCCGCACACCGCGAGCATGCCCAGCAGGCTCGCGCCCAGCGCCATCTGCTCCGGCGAACGGGCGTGACGCTGTGCCGCAGCCGCCGGGATGATCAGCAGCGAAGTGATCAGCAGCACCCCGACGATTTTCATCGCCACGGCGATCACCACCGCGATCAACAGCATCAGCGCCAAGCGCAAACCCGCAACCGGCAGGCCTTCGACCCGCGCCAGTTCTTCGTGCACGGTGACCGCCAGCAGCGGCCGCCACAGCGTCACCAGCAACACCAGCACCGCCGCAGTGCCGCCGAGAATCCACGCCAGGTCGCTCGGACTGATTGCCAGCAAGTCGCCGAACAGATAGGCCATCAGGTCGATCCGCACTTCATGCATGAAGCTTAGTACCACCAGGCCGAGAGAGAGCGTGCTTGGCGCAAGAATTCCCAACAGCGTGTCGGACGCCAGCGGCTGACGCTGTTGCAGCGTCACCAAGAGCACCGCCAGCAGCAGGCAACCGACCGTCACCGCCACCGTCGGGCTGACGTCCAGCAGAAAGCCCAGCGCCACGCCAAGCAACGCAGCGTGGGACAGCGTATCGCCGAAATAGGCCATGCGCCGCCACACCACAAACGAGCCGAGCGGCCCGGCCACCAGCGCCAGCGCCAGACCTGCAAGCAGGGCATACAAAAGAAAATCAGCCATGCTTGCAGCCGTCTCCATGAACATGAGGTTGCCCGCCGAGCGGGCCTTTGACCACCGAACCGTGCAGGTCGTGGGCGTGGTCGTGATGGTGGTGATAGATCGCCAGACTCGGCGCGTTCTTGCCGAACAGTTCGACGAATGCCGGGTCGCCGCTGACCTGCTCGGGGTGCCCGGAGCAGCAGACGTGGCGGTTGAGGCAGACCACCTGATCGGTGGTGCTCATCACCAGATGCAAATCGTGGGACACCATCAGCACGCCGCAACCGTGGCGGTCGCGCAGCCGGGTGATCAGGCTGTACAGCTCGGCCTGCCCGGCCACGTCCACGCCCTGCACCGGCTCATCGAGCACCAGCAGCTCAGGCTCACGCAGCAGTGCCCGAGCCAGCAGTACGCGCTGCATTTCGCCGCCGGAAACGCTCTGCACCGGGCTGTCGATCACGTGTTCGGCGCCGACCTCCTTCAATGCGGCCAGGGCACGCGAACGATCGACGCCAGGCACCAGGCGCAGGAAGCGCAGCACTGACAGCGGCAGGGTCGGGTCGACATGCAGCTTCTGCGGCATGTAGCCGACGCGCAGTTTCGGTTTGCGCCAGACGCTGCCGCTGTTTGGCTTCAACAGCCCGAGCACGGCGCGTACCAGCGTGGTCTTGCCGGCACCGTTGGGGCCGATCAGGGTGACGATCTGCCCCGGCTCGACGCTCAGCTCGATGTTGTCCAGCACGGTCTGCCCGGCAAACGTGACGGCGACCTGTTCCAGACGGATCAGCGCATTGCTCATCAGGCCCCCTGGCAACCGGCGCACAGGCCGACCACTTCGACGGTCTGCGCTTCGACGATGAAACCGACGTCTTTGGCGCTGCTGATGATCGCGTCGCTGATCACTTTTTGCTCAAGTTCGATAGCGGCGTGGCACTCGCGGCAGATCAGGAACTGGCCCTGATGCGCGTGTTCCGGATGTACACAGCCGACGAAGGCGTTGAGCGAAGAGATGCGATGGACCAGGCCGTTTTCCAGCAGGAAATCCAGTGCGCGGTACACGGTAGGCGGCGCGGCGCGGCGGCCGTCCTGCTCGCTGAGCACCGCGAGGATGTCATAGGCACCCAGTGGCTTGTGACTCTGCCAGACCAGTTCCAGCACGCGGCGGCGCAGGGCAGTCAGACGCAAACCTTTCTGCGCGCACAAGGTATCGGCCTCGGACAAAGCGCTGTGCACGCAATGGGAGTGGTCGTGGGGACGGCTGGCAATCGGGGTAATAGGCATGAGCGGCGACGAGATTTGCTGGAGACGTTATTATGTTACCCGTTCTCGCTTCCTTGAGTGGTCATCGTGTCCCGACTTTTTTCTGTTTTTGTGGCTTTTGTTGCCAGTTTTCTGCTGATCGGTACGGCTCAGGCCGAGGTCAAAGTGCTCACCAGCATCAAACCGTTGCAGTTGATTGCCGCTGCCGTGCAGGACGGCGTGGCGATTCCCGAGGTGCTGCTGCCGCCGGGGGCCTCGCCGCACAATTACGCCCTGCGCCCGTCCGACGTACGGAAGGTGCAGTCGGTCGATCTGCTCTACTGGATCGGCCCGGACATGGAAGGTTTCCTGCCGCGCGTACTCGGCGGTCGCAGCCTGCCGAGCGTCGCGGTGCAGGATCTGCCAGGCCTGAAGCTGAGGCATTTCGGCGCGGACAACCATTCCCATGCCGAAGAAGCCGACGAGCATGATCACGATCATCGCCCCGGCTCGCTGGATGCACATTTGTGGCTGTCACCGGTCAATGCGCGGGTGATCGCCGACAAAATGGCCGCCGACCTCAGCGCCGCCGACCCGGCCAATGCCCAGCGTTATCAGAGCAATGCCAAAGCCTTCGATGCACGTCTGGATGCGCTGGATCAGCGTTTGAAGAAGCGCTTGGCCAATGTCGAAGGCAAGCCGTACTTCGTCTTTCACGAGGCCTTTGATTATTTCGAAGACGCTTACGGCCTGAAGCACGCGGGCGTGTTCGCGGTGGCCGCCGAAGTACAGCCCGGCGCCCAGCACGTCGCGGCGATGCGCAAGCGTTTGCAGGAAGTAGGCAAGACCTGTGTGTTCAGCGAACCGCCATTGCGTCCGCGTCTGGCAGAAACACTGGTGGCTGGCCTGCCGGTGAAGCTGGCGGAACTGGATGCGTTGGGCGGGTACACCCCGGCGACGGCTCAGGGCTATGAGCAGGTGTTGGAAAAGTTGGGCAATGATTTGGCGGGATGCCTGGAATCTCTGTAACCCCATAGAAAAAGATCGCAGCCTTCGGCAGCTCCTTGTGTACATCAATCCCTTGTAGGAGCTGCCGAAGGCTGCGATCTTTTGATCTTAAAGGGCGAAAGGCAACGGTGTATTGACCTTCTGCCGCTGCGCCAGGCGCTGCTCGAATTCCTGCGGATCGTGAATCAACACATCCTGCCCGGCGAACTGCTCGGCGGCGATCAAGCGTGACAGCCAGAACCGCACACAGGCCACACGCAACATCGTTGGCCAGAGCTCAGCCTCCGCCGCCGTGAACGGGCGCAACGCCGCGTAGGCACCGAGGAATGCCCGGGCGCGCGGGCCATCGATCACGCCCTCCTCGTCCGAACACCAGTCATTCAAGGCAATTGCCACGTCGTACAGCATCGGCCCCGAGCAGGCGTTGTAGAAGTCGATCAGCCCGGTCAGGTGGGTGCCTTCGAACATGGCGTTGTCGCGGAACAGGTCGGCGTGAATGTTCGCCCGAGGCAGTGCAAGGATCTTGTCTTTGCGCTCGGTGATCTCATCCAGCGCCTTTTGCAGCAAGGCACGCGGCTCATCGCTCAGGTGCGAGAGAAATTCAGTGCCCTCCTCCAGCATCCAGTCCAGCCCACGATCGGTCTTGCGCTTGATCATGCGCTCGCCCTGGGTCGCCAGGTGCAGATGCGCCTGCAACTCGCCGACCTGGGCGCAATGCTGGGCGTTGGCGACTTTGATGTGCTTGCCGGACAGGCGCGGTTGCAGCAGCGCCGGTTTGCCTTTGAGCTCACGCAGGGCCAAGCCGTCGGTGGTGCGCAGGGCGTAAGGCACCGGCAGTTCGGCTTCGTGCAGCACGTCGAGCAGGTCGATGAAGAACGGCATCTCCTGCACCGGGCCGCGCTCGACCAGGGTCAGGACAAACTCGCCCTGCTCCAGACTGATGAAGAAATTGGTGTTTTCGCTGCCGGCGGCGATCCCCTGGAAATCAAGCAGGCGGCCGAGCCCGTAAGGGGCGAGAAAGGTTTCCAGCTCGGGCCGAGCCAGGGGAGTGAACACAGACATGTCTTAACTGCCAGTACGGGCGCCGCAGCGGCGGCGCCGGGTGAATTAAAAACCTACTTCCATTCGAATATCTTCCATGACGGGATCAGCATATCCGGCTGGTCCGAGCGGATGAAATTGGCATCCGTCCCGTCGGCGCGCACCAGAAAGTACGGCGGCGCGCCCTTCGGCGTGACCTTGATCGCATAGAGGAAACCGTTCTGGCGGTACTCCTCAATGGTCTTGTCGCCCTCCGTGCGGATGGTGACCTCGGGGTCGCCGCCCGGCGCATCATCCGCCGCGATCGCGGCCAGTGGTGACACAGCGATCAACCCGACCAGCAGCAAGCGATTTAACGTACGCATGATAACCTTGTCCCTTTGTCGTCAACGGTCCCGCTATTCTAGCCCCGGACCCGCCGAAAAGGTTGATCCTGCTCATGAGCCAAGCCCCCCTCGTCCTGGTGGACGGTTCGTCTTACCTGTACCGCGCCTTTCATGCACTGCCACCACTGACCACGTCCAAAGGCCTGCCGACCGGTGCGGTCAAAGGCGTGCTGAACATGCTCAAGAGTCTGCGCAAGCAGTACCCGGACAGCCCCTTCGCCGTAGTGTTCGACGCCAAGGGCGGGACATTTCGCGATGAGATGTACGCCGAATACAAGGCCAACCGGCCAAGCATGCCCGATGACATGCGCGTGCAGATCGAGCCGCTGCACCAGAGCGTGATCGCCCTCGGCTTCCCGCTGCTGTGCGTCGACGGCGTCGAGGCCGACGACGTGATCGGCACCTTGGCGCGCAGCAGCGCGGCGGCGGATCGCCCGGTGATCATCTCCACCGGTGACAAGGACATGGCGCAACTGGTCGATGGCCACATTACCTTGGTCAACACCATGTCCGGTAGCTCGATGGATGTGGAGGGCGTTAAGGAGAAATTTGGCGTCGCACCGGAGCAGATCATCGATTATCTGGCGCTGATGGGCGATTCGTCCGACAACATTCCGGGCGTGCCGGGCATCGGCCCGAAGACGGCGTCCGGCCTGTTGGTCGGCGTCAACGGCGGTCTGACCGAGCTGTACGCCAACCTCGACATCGTGCCGACCCTGCCGATCCGTGGCGCAAAAACCTTGCCGGCCAAGCTCGAAGAGCACCGGGAGATGGCTTTCCTGTCCTATCAACTGGCGACCATCAAGGTCGACGTGCCACTGGATATCGGCCTCGATGATCTGCAGATGGGCCAGGAGGATCCGGCCAAACTCTACGAGCTGTACACCCTGCTGGAATTCAAGAGCTGGCTCAATGATCTGGATCGCGATGCCAAGCGTCTGGAACTGAGCGCGGCGGCCGAACCTGCGCCGGCGGGCGATCTGTTCAGCGCCCCGCAAGCCGAGGCACCTGTTGCTCCTGTCGAGGCCGCATACGAAACCATCCTCGATCAGGTCCGCTTCGACGTCTGGCTGGAAAAACTGCGCAACGCCAAACTGATCGCCTTCGACACCGAGACCACCGGCATCGACGCGCAGCAGGCGCAACTGGTTGGCCTGTCGTTCGCCGTACAGGCCAACGAAGCCGCGTACATCCCGCTGACCCATTCCTACATCGGCGTGCCGGAGCAGTTGGATCGCGACACCGTGCTGCGCGCACTCAAGCCGATTCTGGAAGACCCGAACAAGCTCAAGGTCGGCCAGCACGCCAAGTTCGACATGAACATTCTGGCCAACTGCGCCATTGGCGGCGATCAGAGTGAAGGCATCAGCGTGCGCGGCATCGCCTTCGACACGATGCTCGAGTCCTACGTGCTCAACTCCACCGCGACCCGCCACGACATGGACAGCCTCGCGCAAAAGTATCTCGACCACACCACGGTGAGCTTCCAGGACATCGCCGGCAAAGGTGCCAAGCAACTGACCTTCGACCAGATCGCCCTGGAACAGGCCGGGCCGTACGCCGCTGAAGACGCCGACATCACCCTGCGCCTGCATCAGACCCTGTTCGACAAGCTCAGCGCGATTCCGAGTCTGGCCAGCGTGCTGACCGACATCGAAATCCCGCTGGTACCGGTGCTGGCGCGCATCGAACGCCA